>NZ_JBQCXF010000029.1:0-22662 GCF_051956635.1 Neisseria sp. P0022.S010
TGTCCGCTTGATTTATCGCTAATCTTGAATAAGCCGTGGCTGGCCGCTCACTTTTTTAGTTGCCTTTATTTTCAAACTTGCGCCGTTGGCCTTTGTCTTTTGAGGCATGGGAGAAAGATTCTAATACGGTAGAACAAGATAAAGGCCGTCTGAAAGATGAATTTCAGACGGCCTTTTTCACGGCTTTTAGTGTTGTTCTTCCGGCTCGGGTTCGTCTTTGCCGAACCAGTTGTCAAAGCGGATGGTGTATTTCAATTCGCCGCCGGATGAGCGTGTGCCGATGCGGGCAATGGCTTGGATGGCGCGGGTCAGTTGGTACACGAGTTTGACGGATTGTTCGGCGCTGGAGATGCCATATTCGTAACCTACGTAGAGGTTGTTGGTGAGCTGTTTGCCGACGGTCAGGACTTGTTCGGCAGGGTTGAGCTCGCCGGTTTGGGCGTTGCGGCTGCGTTTGCTGGTAAAGCCCAAATCATCGACAAGGCCGATGCGGTCGTTGACTTGGCCGGCAAGCAATGCGCTGGCGGCCGCAGAGAGCGTGGCGTTGTCGCCGTCACTGCCGCTGCTGGCACGGTTGAGGATGAGCCAGGAGAGTTTGTCTTTTTCACTCATGGCTTCCTTGGCAACCAAGGTCACGCGCGGATTGCTGAGGCTGCCGAGGACTTCGACACCTGCGCCGACCGGGGAGAGGCGGCGTTCGGCACGGATGTTGAGGTTCGGATCGGTCAGTGGGCCGACAAAGGAAACCGAGCCTTTGGTGATGTCAAGGTCTTGGCCGTAGGCTTTGTAGCGGCCTTTGACAACGCGCACGGTACCGACGCCTTGGACGGCTTCGCCGGGGCGGGACGTGATGGTCAGTTTGCCGCCGATGGTAACGTCTGCGCCGTAGCCGACAAAGCGGACATTGTCGTTGATGTTCAAGACAAGGTTCAGATTAATCGGCGTGGTGGCCGTTGCTTCTTTTTTGGTTTCGCCCAGTACAACCACGTCGTCATCGAGGGTCGGCATGGAGGATTTTTGCGAACCAAACCTGCCGTAGTCGGTGTTGAGCGTGCCGTTGAGCGATACGCCTTTTTCCGGATTGTAGAGGACTTTGGCCGCGCCGGAGAGCTGCAGTTGGCGGTTTGGACGCGAGAGGGTGCGGTATTTGTCGAAGACGATGTCCACGTCGACATCGGGGTTGGCGTTGGCAAGGTTGACCGCGCCTTTGAGCTCAATCGTGCCGCCACGGTGGAATTTGAGGCTGTCGATTACCCATTTTTGACCCTGCAGGCGCGAACGCAATACGCCGTTGTCGAGAATCAGGCCTTGGGTTTGATGGCGGTAATAGAGGTTGTCGCCGTTAATCTGGCCGCTCAGTTGCGGATCGTTCAGACGGCCTGCCAAGTTGACGGCGGCGTTCAGACGGCCTTTGAGGGTTTGGCCGACGGGCAGGAAGTTGCGGAAGACTTCGAGGTTGGCAACATTCAGGTTGAGCTTGCCGCTCAGAGGGGCGGTATCGAAGCTGGTACCCTGACCGATGTTGACGGTACCGTCGGCCCGGCCGTAATTGGTTTGGAGGTCGAGGTTGCTGTTGACGGTAGGCGAACCGAGTCGGCCGCCGATGGTGGCGGTCGCGTTCAGACGGCCTGCAATGCCTTGGGCTGTCGCCGGCATAAAGGATTTGAGCGAGCCCAAATCGGGAACGCTGATATTAACCTTGCCGCTGACGGGGGCATTGTTGATGTTGTTGCCGAACTGCTGGGCGATGCCGAGCGTGCCGTCAACTTTGCCGAAGCGGGTGTTGCCTTCCAGCGTGCTGTCGATGCGGCCGTTTTGGAAACGGGTGCGCAGGGCGAGCGCGGAAAGTCCCAAAGGCTGTTTGTTTTTCGGGTCTTTGCCCAGCAGGATGATGTCACCGCTTTGTCGGCTGATGTTGAGGAAGCCGCGCGCGTTTTGACTGTATGCCAAATCCCAGTCGCCGCCCAAGACGAGGTTGTGTTCGATGGGCGGGGTGTAGAAGTTGTGCAACTCGGTAATGTGCAGATTTTGCGCACTGCCTTTGCTGGTAATGCCGGCTTTTTTGTCCCAAACGAAATTTTGCAGGTTGAGGCTGCCGCCCATGGCCGCCCAGCGTGCGCTGCTGAGGGAGACGCGTTCGCTGCCGGCTTCGAGGTTGAGGCGGTTTTGCAGTTTGAGGTTGAACGCGCCGTTGATGTCGAGCGTGTCGACCGTGCCTTTCCATTGGGTTTGGTCTTTGTTGAGGCCGCCGGCGGCGTCGAGGTCGAGTTTGTAGCGTTTGTTGTCCACCGCCATGTTGCTGTTGCCGCGGATGTGGTGGTGAGAACCGGTGCCGCTGATGAGCAGGTTGACGTTGTCGATCATGGCCGCGCCGCCGGAGACGGCGATGTGTTCGCCTTTAATGTCGGCACTCAGCGGACGGTTGGTGTCGGGCGAGCCTTTGAGCTTGAAGTCGAGGGTGCGGATGTTGACGGCATCGGCGACTTTGAAGTTGCGCGCTTCGCCGTTCAAATCGGCTTCAAGGGTTTTGAGGCCGTCTGAAAAACTGCCTGAGATGTAGCCGCGCGCGTTGAGCAGGCCGCCCAAGCCGAAGCCGAAACGCGACAAATCGGGGGCGGTAATGTTGAGGTTGAGGCGGTCGCCTTTTTTACCGAAGCTGCCGTTGGTTTTGACGATGTTGCTGCCGAGGGTCAGGTCGGTCAGGGCGCGCGAGAGGTGTTTGTTTTCATAGGCGACGTCGGCTTTGCCGCTGAGCGGAACGCCGTTGAGCGTACTCGGTGCGAACTGCATTTTGCCGGCGAATTTCTCTTGCGCCAGTATGCCGGTCAAGTTGATGTTGCCGTTGACGCTGCCTTGCGGAAGCTGCGGATCGATGCGCGCAGGGTTGAAGGCTTTGCTGACAATGTCCAGTTGCAGTTTGCGGTCTTTGAAGAGTTCGAGCGAGCCTTTGGCATTGAGTTCGCCGCCGTTTTGCGGAACCAGGCGAACTTTGTCGAGCTTGAGCGTGCGCTGGCCGAGCTGTTTGTCGGTTTGGAAAAACAGCATGCCATCTGTACGCGCAAATCCGCTGTCGAGATTCCAGTTGACGACAGGGGAGGAGGTTTCGCCTTTGACGTCGATGCTGCCGTTCAGACGGCCTGCGATGTTTTGACGGACGAAGTCGTCTGCGCCGGTATTGTTGATGCCCAGTGCGAGTTTGAGCTGGTCCTGGGCGGTGTTGATAGAGCCGGATACGTCAATGCTGCCGTCTTTGAGCAGGCCGACGCCGATGTCTTCGATTTTGACCGTGCCTTTGTCGTCGACGATGAATTCGCCGAGGATGCGTTTGACGGGGATATGGTTTTCATCGGCAAAACCGGCTTGGTCGTTTTCCAAGTCTATCGAGCCTTCCAGTGCAACGCCGTCTGTAAAGGACGGAATGGTGGTGGCGTCGAAATTCAGACGTGCTTTGGGCAGGGTGGGCAGGAAGGCCTGCGGATTGATGTTCGAACCTTTAACCAGGATTTCGCCGACGGTTTCGTTGAGGCTGTCGGCGAATGGGTGGATGGTGGATTTGGCAGACAAATGAACGTTGTCGCCGTCGAGCAGCAGGTCGGTGTACACGTCTTGCAGGCTGCCCCACAGGCGTACCGTGCCGTGTATGGTTTCGCCCTCAAGCTGGCCTTTGGTGTAGATGGCGGTATTGAGGACGTAGGGTTTATTCAAACCGAGCACCACCGCGCCTGTCGAGCTGCTCCAGGGCGTATCGGCGGTTTTGATGTGGAGGCGGTGTTCTTTTTTGTCGTAATGGTAGGCCGCGTGCAGATGGTCGAGATAGACGGTCTGCTTGTCAAAACGCTTGCCCACGCTGATTTTGCCGGTTTCCAAACGGTCGAGATAGGCGGTAACGGGCAAGTCTATGCTGTCGGGCAGGCCTTTTGACGGCTCTTCTTCTTTGGGCGGCGTGCGCTTGGTCACGATGGCGATGTCGCCGGCCACGACTTCGGTAATATGCAAAGACGGACGGAACAGTTCGGACGGTTTCCAATCAAAACGGAAGCTGCTGATTTTGATGTCCGCACCGTCTGTTTCAATCAACCATTTGTCGCCTTCAAAACCTTCAATCAGCGTGCCTTTCAGCGTGTTCGAGGAGATTTTGACGCCGAACCATGACGGGATTTTGTACAAACCGAAACGCAAACCCGATTCCGTACCGACCAGCCAGCCGATCGCGCCGGCGGAAACGGTCAATACGCCCAAGGCGGACAGGACAAAGCCGCGCAACAGGCGTTTTTTGCGCTTTGGCGGGGCGGGCTGTTGTTCAGACGGCGTGGAAGTGTTTGCAGTATCGGTCATGATATTTTTCTGTTTGTCTGTTGTTCAGACGGCCTGGAATGGCTGATGCCGTCTGAAAGAATGGATGGTGTATGTTTGTTAAAACCTTGTGCCCAAGCTGATGTGCCAGCGGATTTTTTTGTCGTGGTGGCCGTAGGCGATGTCGAAGGAGAACGGCGCAACCGGGCTGAACCAGCGCACACCCAAGCCGGTACCGTGTTTTAAGGTCATGTGTTTGAAGTTGCTTGCCGCGTCGCCGACATCATGGAAGATGGCGCCGGAGAAGCTTTTGGTAACCGGGAATTGATATTCGAGGCTGCCGACCACCAAGGCGCGTTGCGGCAGGACGGAGCCGTTGGGGCCGGCCAAACCGATGCTGTCGAGTTCGTAACCGCGTACGGAAGTCGCGCCGCCGGTGCGGAACATCAGGCTGGAAGGCACTTCTTCGCCTTCGCGGGCATAAACGTAGCCGGCCTGTCCGCGTACGATGAATGTACCGATTTTTTTGTTTTCAGGCGTGAAGAAATAGCCTGCGCGTGCCGTAGCGCGCGCCATTTGGGTGGAGGAGAGGAGTTTGCCCAAAGTCGTGCCGATTTTGCCGTCGAGGTAGTAGCCGTTTTGAGGGTGCAGCTCGGTTTCGATGCTTTGCCGTTTCCATGAGGCGGTCAGCATGGTGGCATGGCTTCGGCCCAAATCGTAGCTGGTGTTGGGGACTTTGCGGTCTTCGGTAATGAATTCGAGGCCGAAGCGGGCATCGATATTGTTGCGGTCGCGGACATACCAAATGCCGCTGGACAGGGCGCGTTTTTCAAGGTTTTGCGTGGTCGAGCGGTTGTAGGAAACGTTGCTTGTCCAGTAGTTGCCACGGTTGTTGCGCGGCTGGCTGATACCGGCGGCCAGCGTGGTTTCGTATTTGTCCATGTCCCAAACGACCGAACCGATGTAGCCTTTGTTGAAGAGGTTGTAATAGTCGTAGGCGATGCGGCCGCCGATTCCGTATTCGGAGTCGTAGCGGATACCGGTTTCCAGTTTGTGGCGTTTGACTTCGGTCACGTTGATTTTGACGGGGACGCGGTCGCCTTGCAGTTGGTCGAAGTCGGCCTGTACGGACGCGCCGGAATAGTGGCCGTTTTGCTCGAGCGCCTGTTGCAGGTCGAGGATTTTGTCTAAGTCGTAAGGCGAACCGGGTTGGAAGCGCGCCATGCCGGAAACCACGCTTTCAGGGTAGCGGCGCGTGCCGGTGATTTGGAACTCGCCGAAGTAAATCGGGCGGTTGCTCTCCACGATGACGTTTAAGTCGGCCTTCTGGGTATTGGGATTGATGGTGGCTTGGGTGGTGGTGAGTTTCGCCAAAGGGTATTTTTTGCGCGTTACTGCGCTGAGGACGGAGGTTTTACTCGCATTCCAGCCATCTTGGTCGAAGTTTTCGCCAATGGGCTGCTGCCAGTTTTCCATCGCATTTTGGTAGTACTCGGCCAGGTTTTCGTCATTCAATACGTCGCCGAGGATGGCCACGCTGACGTTGTCGATTTTGGTGCGCGGGCCGGGGGTAACGTTGACGGTGTAGCTTTCGCCGTGATCTTGAATATTAACGTTGCTGTTAAAGTAGCCTTTGGTCCGGAGCATGGTTTTGACGTTGTCGGGTGCCTCTTCGGCGAGGAAGCCGACCTGCTCTTTGTCCAGCTCTTCGTCCTGCTGCTGGGTAATCAGCGGCAGGTATTCTTCAAGCATTTCTTTGACTTCGCTGTCTTGGGTGTCGATTTTGACGGGGAATTTGGGCTTGAGTTTGCCTGTTTGGTCGTCTTTGGGCTGCTTGGGCATTTCGGATTCGGGGACGGCCTCGTAGTCTTCCGCTTTGGGAACGGAAGTATCTACTGCCAACGCGTGTCCGTAGGCGAGCGCCAAAGATGCGAATAAAACAGGGTAGGTCAGTTTGGTCATGATGTGTGTTCGACAGCGACAATTCTTCAGTCTGTGGATTTTAACATTATTTCTGCAAGGTTTCAGGCTATGGTTATAAACGGAAATTTAGCGCGATAATGTTGCCAAATGCGACTTAAGGGAAGATTTTGGTTTATTTCTATACGATTGTAATACTTATGTTTTTGTATTTTGACTGATGAAGTTGCCTTTGTATTCGGCCTTATGGCGTAGATTTCAGGCCGTCTGAAATCAAGATACAGAGGGATAAGGCAATGGTATGGGTATGCTTTAAATTAGGGTTTGAGTGAGTTTTACTGTATTTTTGGCATAAAGTGCTAACTGTGTCATAAATTCTAAACTTTAATGCCGTTTTTGTGAGGTGTGCATGAAAACCTCGCCGACAAATGATTTTTTATTTTAGAATGTAAGACTTTTTTAACATATCTTTAAATTGAAGGAACGGATATGGCAAGTGGCAATCCGCTTTTGAACGCGATCAACAGCGTCAGCCTGGTGGCACAAATTGCCATCGGCTTGGTTTTAGGTATTCTTGTAGGTGCATTTTCGCCGCAAGTCGGTATCAGCGCAGGACTGCTGGGCAGCCTGTTTGTCGGTGCGCTTAAGGCTATCGCGCCGATTTTGGTATTTGTTTTGGTGACTGCCGCCATTGCGCAACACCAAAAAGGCAATCAGGCCTACATCAAACCGATTTTAATTTTGTATATTTTCGGTACGTTTGCCGCGGCTGTGGTGGCAGTCATTGCCAGTATGGCATTCCCGACCACGCTGATTCTGCGTACGGCCGGTGATGTCTCCGTTGCGCCGCCTTCCGGTATTATCGAAGTGTTGAAAACGTTGCTGATGAATTTGGTGGCCAACCCGATTAACGCGCTGGCCAATGCCAACTATATCGGCATTTTGGCTTGGGCCCTGATATTGGGTGCGGCTTTGCGCCATCACGGTTCAGATACGACCCGCCAAGTGGCGGCCGATTTGGCCGATACCGTTTCGACCGTTGTGAAATGGATTATCCGTTTTGCGCCACTGGGTATTTTCGGCTTGGTGTCCTCTACCATTGCGGAAACCGGTTTTGAAGCGCTTGCCGGCTATATGCAGCTGTTGGCCGTATTGCTCGGCTGTATGCTGTTTATTGCGTTGGTGGTCAACCCGATTATTGTGTGGACGCAAATCCGCAGCAATCCTTTCCCGCTGGTGTTTACCTGCCTGCGCGAAAGCGGCGTGTATGCCTTCTTTACTCGTTCTTCCGCCGCCAATATCCCTGTGAACATGGCATTGGCGAAAAAACTGGGCCTGCACGAAGACACTTACTCTATCTCCATTCCATTGGGTGCAACCATCAATATGGCCGGTGCGGCAATCACCATTACCGTTTTGGCGATGGCTGCGGCGCACACGCAAGGCATTACAGTTGACTTCGCCACTGCCCTGCTGTTGAGCCTGGTGGCCACCGTCAGCGCGTGCGGTGCATCCGGTGTGGCCGGCGGCTCGTTGCTGCTGATTCCTTTGGCGTGCAGCCTGTTCGGTATCGATAACGATGTGGCCATGCAGGTGGTTGCTGTCGGCTTCATTATAGGCGTGATTCAAGACTCTGCAGAAACTGCGTTGAACTCTTCCACCGACGTTTTGTTTACTGCCGCTGCCGATTTGGGTCGTCAACGTAAAGAGTGATTTTAGGGTTAACCTAAATCCAGCAAAGGCCGTCTGAAAAGTTTCAGACGGCCTTTGCTTTGGGTAAAGGAAAAGGGATTTTTAGATAGTCAAGCCGCTAGATTGGTTTGGTCGGACTAACGGTATCCGCTGTCATCAGTTGGATTTTTCCCGTAAAATACAGTCTTGAATGTATTTGAACACCTCTTTTCAGACGGTCTGACTGTCTTATCACATTTGCAAAAACAATGATTAAAAAAATATTCTCATGGTTCGAGTCCCGCATCGACCCTTATCCAGAAGCTGCTCCGAAAACGCCGGAAAAAGGGTTGTGGCGGTTTATTTGGAGCAATATTGAAGGCGTGCGTAAATGGATCGCCGTGTTGGCCGTGTTTACGGTCGGCGTCGGCATCATGGAAGCCTTGATGTTTCAATTTATGGGCAAGGTAGTCGACTGGCTCGGCGCTTATACGCCGCAAACGCTTTTTGTTGAAAAAGGCCATGCATTAATCGGCATGATGGCCATGGTGGCATTTTTTGCCGTTTGGACCTTTTTCGCTTCCAATGTACGCCTGCAAACCCTGCAAGGCGTGTTCCCCATGCGCCTGCGCTGGAATTTCCACCGCCTGATGTTGGGACAAAGCCTAGGCTTTTATCAGGATGAATTTGCAGGACGTGTGTCCGCCAAAGTCATGCAGACCGCGCTGGCGCTGCGCGATGTCGTGATGACCGTCGCCGATATGGTTGTGTATGTGCTGGTGTACTTCATCACTTCCGGTGTGATTCTGTCCTCATTTGATGTATGGCTTATTTTGCCGTTTATCTGCTGGATGATTGGATTCGCCATGATTATGCGCTTCCTGATTCCCAAACTCGGCAAAACCGCTGCACGCCAAGCCGATGCGCGCTCGCTGATGACCGGCCGCATTACCGACGCCTATTCCAATATCGCCACCGTCAAACTCTTCTCCCACGGCGCACGCGAGGCCGCTTATGCCAAGCAGTCGATGGAAGAGTTTATGGTAACCGTCCATGCCCAAATGCGTTTGGCAACGCTGCTGCACACCTGCAGCTTTATCGTCAACAGCTCGCTGACCGTCGGCACGACCGCCTTGGGCATTTGGCTTTGGTATCACGGCCAAGTCGGCGTGGGTGCGGTAGCTACGGCCACGGCCATGGCATTGCGTGTGAACGGTTTGTCGCAATACATCATGTGGGAATCCGCCCGATTGTTTGAAAACATCGGTACCGTCAATGACGGCATGGCCACCCTGTCCAAACCCCACACCATCCTCGACAAGCCGCAAGCCCTGCCGCTTAAAGTCACCCGGGGCGAAATCAAGTTTGATCACGTCGATTTCTCCTACGAAGCAGGCAAACCGCTTCTTAACGGCTTTAATCTGAACATCAAACCCGGTGAAAAAGTCGGCTTGATCGGCCGCAGCGGCGCGGGTAAATCCACCATCGTCAACCTGCTCCTGCGTTTTTACGAACCGCAAAGCGGTACGATTTCGATCGACGGCCAAAACGTGGACAGCGTTACCCAAGAAAGTCTGCGCGCCCAAATCGGTTTGGTGACGCAAGATACCTCCCTCTTGCACCGCTCCGTCCGTGACAACATTATCTACGGCCGTCCCGATGCAACCGAAGCCGAGATGATTTCCGCCGCGGAACGCGCCGAGGCCGCCGGTTTTATTCCAAACTTAAGCGATGCCAAAGGCCGACGCGGCTATGATGCGCACGTTGGCGAACGCGGCGTGAAACTTTCCGGCGGCCAGCGCCAACGCATCGCCATCGCCCGCGTTATGCTCAAAGACGCGCCGATTCTGTTGCTTGACGAAGCCACCAGCGCGCTTGACTCCGAAGTCGAAGCCGCCATCCAAGAAAGCCTCGACAAAATGATGGAAGGCAAAACCGTGATTGCCATCGCCCACCGCCTCTCCACCATCGCCGCGATGGACCGCCTCATCGTCTTGGACAAAGGCCGCATCATCGAAGAAGGCAGCCACACCGAGTTGCTCGGGAAACAAGGCCTGTACGCCAAACTTTGGGCGCACCAAAGCGGCGGCTTCTTGAGTGAGCATGTCGAGTGGGAAAACAATTAAACGATTTGAAAGAAGATAAAAGGCCGTCTGAAAACATTTTCAGACGGCCTTTATTCATGAAGCAAAGGGCAGGTGGATAACCGCCCTTTTTCAGTTGAAACCTTAGTTTTTTACAGCCCCAGCGACCAAGCATTTTGGTGTTCGGACAAGTCTTCCAAGCGGTTTTCGTAATGGGCGAAGATTTCTTCGATGATTTCGTCTTCGTCGTCGATGACGCGGATCAGGTTTAAATCCTCTTCCAAAATCAGGTTTCTGCCCAGCAACTGCTCGCGTATCCAGTCCAACAGCCCTGCCCAAAATGCTTTGCCCACTAAGATAATCGGGCGGTCGGGCGTTTTGCCGGTTTGCACCAAGGTCAGGCTTTCAAACAATTCGTCCAACGTGCCGAAACCGCCGGGCATAACGACATACGCTACGGCGTGTTTGACGAACATGACTTTGCGCGGGAAGAAGTGTTGGAATTTAATCGACAAATCCTGATACGGATTGGCTTTTTGCTCGTGCGGCAACACGATATTCAGCCCCACCGCCGGACTTGCGCCTGCAAACGCGCCTTTGTTGGCCGCTTCCATAATGCCCGGCCCGCCGCCGGAAATGACGGAAAATCCGGCATCCGACAGTTTGCGCGCCAAGCGCAATGTGAACGCGTAGTCGGGATGGTTTTCGGGCGTGCGCGCGCTGCCGTAAATGCTGACAGCTGGCTGAATGGCGCGCAATTCTTCGCCGGCTTCGACAAATTCGGAAATAATCTTCAATACATGATACGACTCGCGCGCCTGAATATCGCGGCGGGTTTCATCGGGCAGCATGGGTTTGGGCAGTTTTTTGAGCAGGCTCACGGCTTTTCCTTCGTGTTTTTATGTGCAGTATTGTAACCCGAAAGGGGCGGGCCGTCTGAAAGTTGGGTTTCGGCGGCAAGTGTGCCTGCCACATTTTCAAAAGCCCGTTACAATATCTGCTTTTATTCAACTGCTCCGCCATGCTAGATATTATCCACCGTGACAGCCGCACTATCGCCGTCAACAAACCTGCCGGAATGCTGGTGCACCGAAGCTGGTTAGACAAACACGAAACCCGTTTTGCCGTGCAGACCCTGCGCGACCAAATCGGGCAGCACGTCTATCCCGTCCACCGCCTCGACCGCCCGACTTCCGGCGTCTTGCTGTTTGCCCTTGATACGGAAGCCGCACGATTATTGACGCAGCAGTTTGAAAACAAAACCATCAAAAAAATTTATTGGGCGATTGTTCGCGGTCATCTGCCTTCAGACGGCCTGATTGATTACGCCCTCAAATATATGCCCGACAAAATCGCCGAAGCGCAGACCGAAGCCACATTGCAGGAAGCGCAAACCGCCTACCGCTGTCTGGCGCAAACCGAGTTGCCGTTCCAATCCGCGCTGCGTTATCCGACCTCGCGTTATTCGTGGGCCGAACTCACGCCGTACACCGGCCGCAAACACCAACTCCGCCGCCATATGAAACACATTTTCCACCCCATCGTCGGCGACACCAACTACGGCGATTTGCGCCAAAACCATGCCGTTGCCGAACATATCGGCACGCAACGCCTGATGTTGCACGCGCGAAGCCTTAGTTTTCAAAGCATAGAAGACGGCAGCCGGATGACCGTACAAGCGCCGATAGACAACGACTGGCGGCTTTGGTTGGAAAAATTCAAAACCGAGGCCGTCTGAAAACCCAAACTGCACATTTTCAGACGGCCCGGTCATGGAAAAAAACAGGCAAATCCCTTACAATACGCCCCTAAAATTTTGAAAGAACACAAGAATCATGGAAGCCGAAGTAATCAACCAGCTTAACAACACCCTAAACGACTTGGAGAAGCGCAGCGAAGACATCCGCGTCTACATGGACTATCAAGGCAAGAAAGACCGATTGGAAGAAGTCATCGGCCTCTCCGAAGACCCAGAACTCTGGAACGACCCCAAACGCGCCCAAGAAATCGGCAAAGAGCGCAAAATCCTCGAAGGCATCGTGTTGACGCTCGACAACATCGCATCAGGCATCGAAGACAACCGCATGCTGATTGAAATGGCCGTCGAAGAAAACGACGAAGAAGGTTTCGCCGCCGTGCAGGAAGATGTGGCCGGTTTGGAAAAACAAATGGCCGACCTCGAATTCAAACGAATGTTCAACCAGCCTGCCGACCCGAACAACTGCTTTATCGACATCACCGCAGGCGCGGGCGGTACCGAAGCCGAAGACTGGGCGGGCATGTTGTTCCGCATGTACAGCCGCTACGCCGAACGCAAAGGCTTCAAAATCGAAATCCTTGAAGAAGATGACGGCGAAATCGCGGGCATCAACCGCGCCACCATCCGCGTGGAAGGCGAATACGCCTACGGCCTGCTGCGTACCGAAACCGGCGTTCACCGCTTGGTGCGCTATTCGCCGTTTGACTCCAACAACAAACGCCATACGTCTTTTTCATCCGTGTTCGTGTACCCCGAAATCGACGATTCCATCGAAATCGAAATCAATCCCGCCGATTTGCGTATCGACACTTACCGCGCATCCGGTGCCGGCGGTCAGCACATTAACAAAACCGACTCCGCCGTGCGTATTACCCACGAGCCGACGGGAATTGTGGTGCAGTGCCAAAACGACCGTTCGCAACACGCCAACAAAGCGGCCGCGATGGAAATGTTGAAATCCAAACTGTACGAATTGGAAATGCGCAAACGCAACGAAGAGAAACAGGCATTGGAAGACGGCAAGTCCGATGTGGGTTGGGGCAGCCAAATCCGTTCGTACGTCTTGGACTCTTCACGCATCAAAGATTTGCGCACAGGCTACGAAGTCGGCAATACCAAAGCCGTATTGGACGGCGACTTGGACGGCTTCATCGAAGCCAGCCTGAAACAAGGCGTATAAACCGTAAAACATAAAATGCCGTCTGAAAGATTTCAGACGGCATTTTTCAGTTTGAAAGAAACATTATTTTGCAAATATTAAAACATGTTTTGCAAATGCAAAGATTGGCGGTAATATATAGTTTCTATAAAAATGATTGGTAGGTGCAATAGGCCGTCTGAAGCCTGATCCTGTCCAATATAATTAGGAGAACTTATTAAATGTCCGGTCAAAAGCTGTCTTCTGCCGAGAAAACTTTCTTCGGCCATCCTTTGCAATTATCCACCCTATTCCATATTGAGCTGTGGGAGCGTTTTTCCTTCTACGGTATGCAGGGCATCCTGCTGATTTATCTGTATTACACCGCGAGTCAAGGCGGTTTGGGTATGGATAAAGCCTTGGCCGGCGGCATTGTCGGCGCGTACGGCGGCAGCGTTTACCTGTCCACCATTCTCGGTGCGTGGTTGGCCGACCGCATTTGGGGTGCGGAGCGTACCCTGTTTATCGCCGGCATCGTCGTGATGACCGGCCATATTTTATTGGCGATCGTGCCGGGTTTGATGGGATTGTTGCTGGGCTTGGTGTTTATCGCGCTGGGCAGCGGCGGCGTGAAATCGTCTGCCGGTTCGATGGTCGGTTCTTTGTATGAACGGGAAGACCTGCGCGAATTGCGTGATGCCGGTTTCTCTATTTTCTATATTTCTATCAATATCGGCGGCTTCTTAGGCCCGTTGTTGACCGGTATTTTGCAAGACAGGATGGGTTTCCATTACGGTTTCGGCGCGGCGGCCGTCGGCATGGCATTCGGCCTGCTGTGGTATTCGCGCGGCCGTAAAAACCTGCCGCATACGCCGGTTCCCAATCCGTTGCGCCCTGAAAAGGTGCAGACCGCCATGGCTGTCGGCGTGTTGCTGGTTTTGGTGTTGGGCAGCGTGATTGCTTCCGGCGCACTCACCCTTGAAAACTTCTCCCGCTGGCTCTTGGGCGTGGTTATCGTTACCGTCGTCGCTTATTTCGCGCGCCTGTTGGGCAGCAGCCACGTTGAAGCGGCCAATAAACGCTATATTGTGGCCTATATTCCGCTATTTTTGACCATTTGTATGTTCTGGGCGGTTTGGTTTCAGGTGTACACCGTTGCGACGGTCTATTTTGATGAAACGGTGGACCGTACTTTCTTCGGCTTTACCGTGCCTGTTTCATGGAAAGATTCGATACAGGCCATGTGGGTGGTCCTCTTTTCCGGCGTGATGGCGGCGGTGTGGACGAAAATGGGCAAACGCCAACCTAAAACGCCGTTGAAGTTTGCACTGGCCATGTTGGTAACCGGCGTCTCTTATTTGAGTTTTATTCCGTATATTTCATCCGAAACCCCGATGCCGATTATCGTGTTTATGCTGGTGTTGCTGGCGATTACGATAGGCGAGCTGATGCTGTCGCCGATTTCGCTGTCGTTTTCTACCAAAATCGCACCGAGCATGTTTAAAACACAAATGGTTGCTTTGAATTTCTTGGCATTGTCCATCGGCTTTACTTTGGGCGGAGTGTTGTTTAAAGACTACTACAATGCTCAGTCGCCATTGGACTTCTACTGGATGCTGGCCACCATCGGCGCGGTAACCTGCGGTATTCTGTTGGTACTCGCCCCGGTATTGAACCGCATGCTCAAAGGTGTCGATTGATTTTTCTATTTTGCCGAATTCCTCAGCCACTATGACGGCGGCTGGCGCACGCCGACAGCAAAACAGGCCGTCTAAAACCCGGCCTGTTTTACCCTCCACCTCAATCGAAAGAAAGTACCGCCATGAAACTCTTGAAAACAATCCCTCTGCTGCTAAGCCTGGCCGTTGCCACCGCGCAAGCCGCCGACGTCAATCCGCATCCGCAAAGCTTCGGCACCTGGCACGATGCGGACGGCGGAAACTTCGTCATCAACAAAAACGGCTTTAAAGAATTTGCCCATGTATCCGCCGAGTGTAGCCAAAAAAGCAAAGGTTATGTGCATGAAAGCTCTTGGATAAGCGGCAAAGAACTGGCCAAAAGCATCCGCGAAAGCATCGAAATCGAAGACTCGGACAATAAAGCATACGGTAGCGAAATGAACGCGGTGCTGAAAACCATCCGCCCCAATAAAAAATACCTGCGCATCGACGTGGCACTCAGTTGCAGTGACGGTATGGAATCCTTCATCCAACTCGACAAAAACAACGCCCTGCGCAGCACCACCGCGCCCGACGAATTTTTCCGCCACGCCAAACGGGTAAAATAAACCGAAAAGCCGTCTGAAAAGATTGCGAAAACATTCGGGCAGCCTGCCGTTCATTCCGACGGCGGCTGCCCGAATGTTTTCAGACGGCCAACCAATAGCGCAACGCCGCCAACAGCAACGACACCGAAACGCAAACCCAGGCCGCGGTTTTCGCCGCTCTGTGCACCGCCTGCCGGTAACCGTCCGGCAACAGCCGCACAACCGGAAAGCGGCCAAGGCGGCAAACAAAAAGAACTTCAATAAAAAAGAAACATGTATCACCAGCCAGTTGGGTACCAACCCCGAAAACGGACAGGAATACGGCGCGGACTTTTAAGTGAATGTGATGTAAATACAGGCCGTCTGAAAATAATCTATTTCAGACGGCCTCATGTTTGATTGGGAATTGGAAAGAGGGCAGATTCGGGGCATAAATCGGATAGGCGGAAAATTCAAATTAAATGATACATGATTAAACCGAAATTAAAATTTGGAAATATTAAATACAAATAAGAATTGTTCTCATAACTTTATTGAATTTATTGAGGTTTTTTTGCTGATTTGCTGATATTTACCTTTAAATGGCTTTTGAAATTCGATAAAATGGTAATCTATTTTTAAGATTTGTCTGTCAACCAGTTAGGTACGACCATGTTGGCCAGTTATTTTCCCGTCCTCGTATTCATCCTCGTCGGCCTTGCGGCCGGTGTGCTGTTTATCCTGCTCGGCACGATTTTGGGTCCGAAACACCACTACGCCGAGAAAGATGCGCCTTACGAATGCGGTTTCGAAGCCTTTGAAAACGCAAGGATGAAATTCGACGTACGTTATTACCTCGTCGCCATCCTCTTTATCCTCTTCGATTTGGAGGTTGCGTTTATGCTGCCGTGGGCAGTGGTATTTAAAGAATTGGGTACATACGGCTTCTGGTCTATGCTGGTGTTTATCGTCGTTTTGACGGTAGGCTTTGTTTACGAATGGAAAAAAGGTGCGCTGGAATGGGAATAGAAGGCGTTTTGAAAAAAGGTTTCATCACCACCAGCGCGGATACGGTGCTGAACTATATGCGTACCGGTTCGCTGTGGCCGGTTACTTTCGGTTTGGCCTGTTGCGCCGTGGAAATGATGCACGCAGGTATGGCGCGTTATGACCTTGACCGTTTCGGTATCATTTTCCGTCCGTCCCCACGTCAGGCCGACCTGATGATTGTGGCGGGTACGCTCACCAACAAAATGGCGCCTGCACTGCGCCGCGTGTACGACCAGCTTGCCGAGCCGCGCTGGGTATTGTCTATGGGCTCGTGTGCCAACGGCGGCGGCTATTACCACTATTCTTATTCCGTTGTGCGCGGTGCCGACCGCGTCGTGCCGGTAGACGTTTATGTGCCGGGTTGTCCGCCGACTGCGGAAGCCCTGATTTACGGCCTGATTCAGCTCCAGCAAAAAATCAAGCGCACTTCCACCATCGCGCGTGATGAGTAAGGAGAGGACGATATGGCAAGCATTCAAAACTTATACGAGACCGTCGTCGGCGTGCTTGGCGATCAGGCAAGCAAAGTCATTTCAGCTTTGGGCGAGATTACCGTCGAGTGTCTGCCCGAACACTATATTTCAGTCATGACCGCATTGCGCGACCATGAAGAGTTGCATTTCGAGCTTCTGGTTGACTTGTGCGGTGTCGATTACAGCACTTACAAAAACGAAGTATGGCAGGGCAAACGCTTTGCCGTCGTCAGTCAGCTGCTTTCCGTTAAAAACAATCAACGCATCCGCGTACGCGTCTGGGTTTCAGACGACGACTTCCCTGTAGTCGAATCCGTAGTCGATATTTACAACAGCGCGGATTGGTACGAACGCGAAGCCTTCGATATGTACGGCATCATGTTCAACAATCACCCAGACTTGCGCCGCATCCTGACCGATTACGGCTTTGTCGGACATCCGTTCCGCAAAGACTTCCCGATTTCCGGCTATGTGGAAATGCGTTACGACGAAGAGCAAAAACGCGTGATTTACCAACCTGTTACCATTGAGCCGCGCGAGATCACGCCGCGTATCGTCCGTGAGGAGAACTACGGTGGCCAATAAATTAAGAAACTACACCATCAACTTCGGCCCGCAACACCCTGCGGCGCACGGCGTATTGCGTATGATTTTGGAGTTGGAGGGCGAAACCATCGTCCGCGCCGACCCGCATATCGGCCTCCTGCACCGCGGTACTGAAAAACTGGCTGAAACCAAAACCTATCTGCAAGCCTTGCCCTATATGGATCGTCTGGACTACGTTTCCATGATGGTCAACGAGCAGGCGTATTGCTTGGCGGTAGAAAAACTTGCCGGTATCGATGTACCTATCCGCGCCCAGTATATTCGCGTGATGTTTGCCGAAGTAACGCGCATCCTCAATCACTTGATGGGCATCGGTTCGCACGCATTCGACATTGGTGCGATGACCGCCATTCTCTACGCCTTCCGCGATCGCGAAGAGCTGATGGACTTGTACGAAGCCGTGTCCGGCGCACGTATGCACGCAGCCTACTTCCGTCCCGGCGGCGTTTACCGCGACCTGCCCGACTTCATGCCCAAATACGAGAGCAGCAAATTCCGCAACGCCAAAGTATTGAAGCAGCTCAACGAATCCCGTGAAGGCACCATGCTCGACTTTATCGACGCCTTCTGCGAACGTTTCCCAAAAAACATCGATACACTCGAAACCCTCCTGACCGACAACCGCATTTGGAAACAGCGTACCGTCGGCATCGGCGTCGTCTCTCCTGAGCGCGCCATGCAAAAAGGCTTTACCGGCGTCATGTTGCGCGGTTCGGGCGTGGAATGGGACGTGCGTAAGAAACAGCCTTACGACGTGTACGACAAAATGGATTTCGACATCCCTGTCGGCGTCAACGGCGACTGCTACGACCGTTACCTCTGCCGTATGGAAGAAATGCGCCAATCCGTACGCATCATCAAACAATGTTCCGAGTGGTTGCGTGTCAATCCGGGTCCGGTCATTACCACAAACCACAAATTCGCTCCGCCCAAACGTACCGAAATGAAAACAGGTATGGAAGACCTGATTCATCATTTCAAACTCTTTACCGAGGGTATGCACGTTCCCGAGGGCGAGACCTACACCGCTGTCGAACATCCGAAAGGCGAGTTCGGCGTTTACATCATTTCAGACGGCGCAAACAAACCCTACCGCCTGAAAATCCGCGCACCCGGCTTCGCCCACCTACAAGGCATGGACGAAATGGCAAAAGGCCACATGCTGGCCGACGTTGTTGCTATCATCGGTACGCAGGACATCGTATTCGGGGAGGTTGACCGATAATGTTATCCGCAGAATCTTTAAAACAAATTGACATCGAGTTGGCAAAATATCCTGCCGACCAACGTCGCTCCGCGATTATGGGTGCATTGCGTATCGCCCAAACCGAAAAAGGCTGGCTCGCTCCCGAGACCATCGCCTTTGTCGCAGACTATATCGGCATCTCGCCTGCACAAGCCTACGAAGTCGCTACTTTCTACAATATGTACAACCTTGAGCCTGTCGGCAAATACAAATTAACCGTTTGTACCAACCTGCCTTGCGCCCTGCGCGGCGGTATGGATACCGGCGAATACCTGAAGAAAAAACTCGGTATCGGCTACGGTGAAACCACGCCCGACGGTAAATTTACCCTTGTCGAAGGCGAATGCATGGGCGCATGTGGCGATGCACCGGTCATGCTGGTCAACAACCACAGCATGTGCAGCTTTATGACCGAAGAAGCAATTGACAAGAAACTTGCCGAACTGAAATAAAAGGCCGTCTGAAACTTTTCGATAAGGAAGGCTTTAAATTATGAGAAAAGTTATTTTAGCTATTTCATTATTTGTTGCTACAACCAATTACGTGTTTGCAGATTTTACAGATAGTGAAGCCAACGAAATTATTTCTCAATTTTATAAGCGGTATGTTTTTGGTAACGAAGAATTAGGTGTCGATGCGCAACGTTTCGGGACATCTCGCTTTTTGAAAAAATTAGAACGTGCTTATAGTGCTGAATATGATTGTGAAGATGCTCCTTGTTATGGCACTTGGGAGCTACGGACAGAAGCGCAAGATGGTGACGGCACGAGTATTTTATCTAATATCCAGCCTATTATTAAAAATAAAGGTTGGTACCGTGTGAGTTATCGAGACATGGGGCACAAAGGCGTTACTGATGTAAAAGTTGTAGAAAAAAATGGCATTATCAAATTGGATGATTATAAGCGTGTACGCTAAATAAATTTTCCGGTTACCTGAAAATAAAAAAGAAACCCTAAAAGTTAAGTTAGGCAAAACCAAAAATGGCTATTTACCAATCAGGCGTGATTTTTGACCAAGTGGATACCGCCAATCCCGATTGCTGGACATTGGACGAATACGTCAAACGTGGCGGTTATACCGCCCTGCGTAAAATCCTGTCCGAAAACATCTCGCAAAGCGATGTGATTGACGAGGTCAAAGCCTCCGGCTTGCGCGGTCGTGGCGGTGCGGGCTTCCCGACCGGTTTGAAATGGAGCTTTATGCCCCGTTCCTTCCCGGGCGAAAAATACGTCGTCTGCAACACCGACGAAGGCGAGCCGGGTACATTTAAAGACCGCGACATCATCATGTTCAATCCCCATGCCCTGATTGAAGGCATGATTATTGCCGGTTACGCGATGGGTGCGAAAGCGGGCTACAACTATATCCACGGCGAAATTTTCGAAGGTTATCAACGCTTTGAGGCTGCACTCGCCCAAGCGCGCGCCGCGGGCTTTTTGGGTAAAAATATTTTGGGTTCGGACTTCGAATTCGAACTCTTCGCCCACCACGGCTACGGCGCATATATTTGCGGCGAAGAAACCGCATTGCTCGAATCGCTGGAAGGCAAAAAAGGCCAGCCGCGCTTCAAACCGCCGTTCCCTGCTTCGTTCGGCCTGTACGGCAAACCGACCACCATCAACAATACCGAAACGTTCTCCTCTGTCCCATTCATTATCCGTGACGGCGGACAGGCGTTTGCCGACAAAGGTATTCCGAATGCAGGCGGTACCAAATTGTTCTGTATTTCCGGCCACGTCGAACGTCCGGGCAACTATGAAGTGCCATTGGGTACGCCGTTTGCCGAAATTCTGAAAATGGCAGGCGGTATGCGCGGCGGTAAAAAACTCAAAGCCGTTATTCCCGGCGGTTCGTCCGCGCCCGTGTTGCCTGCCGATATCATGATGCAGACCAATATGGACTATGACTCGATTTCCAAAGCAGGCTCGATGCTGGGTTCCGGCGCGATTATCGTCATGGACGAAGACGTGTGCATGGTCAAAGCCCTTGAGCGCCTGAGCTACTTTTACTACGACGAGTCTTGCGGCCAATGTACGCCTTGCCGAGAAGGTACGGGCTGGCTCTACCGCATCGTACACCGCATCGTAGAAGGCAAAGGCCGCATGGAAGACTTGGATCTGTTAGATTCTGTCGGCAACCAAATGGCAGGCCGCACCATCTGCGCCCTCGCCGATGCCGCCGTCTTCCCTGTTCGCAGCTTTACCAAGCATTTCCGTGATGAGTTTGTGCATTACATCGAACACGGCGGACCGATGAAACCGAATAAGTGGTGCTAAGTTTTCAGACGGCCTCTAAAAGAATTATTTATTAAATACCCGTAACTAGGAACGAACCATGTTACAAATCGAAATCGACGGCAAACAGGTATCTGTGGAGCAGGGCGCGACGGTGATTGAAGCCGCGCACAAGCTCGGTACTTATATCCCGCATTTCTGTTACCACAAAAAACTTTCCATCGCCGCCAACTGCCGTATGTGTTTGGTGGATGTGGAAAAAGCCCCCAAACCCCTGCCCGCCTGTGCCACGCCGGTTACAGACGGCATGATTGTGCGTACGCATTCGGCAAAAGCCCGAGAGGCGCAAGAAGGCGTGATGGAGTTCCTGCTCATCAACCATCCGCTTGATTGTCCGACCTGCGACCAAGGCGGTGAATGTCAGTTGCAGGATTTGGCGATGGGCTACGGCAAAACCACCAGCCGTTATACCGAAGAAAAACGTTCTGTCGTCGGCAAAGACATGGGTCCTTTGATTTCCGCCGAGGAAATGAGCCGTTGTATCCACTGTACCCGTTGCGTGCGTTTCACCGAAGAAATCGCCGGCGTGCAAGAAATCGCTATGGCCAATCGCGGCGAACATTCCGAGATCATGCCTTTTATCGGCAAAGCAGTGGAAACTGAATTGTCAGGCAACGTCATCGATTTGTGTCCTGTCGGTGCATTGACCAGCAAACCGTTCCGCTTTAACGCGCGTACTTGGGAATTGAACCGCCGCAAATCCGTTTCTGCCCATGACGCTTTGGGCAGCAACCTGATTGTACAAACCAAAGACCATACCGTCCGCCGCGTGTTGCCATTGGAAAACGAAGCCATCAACGAATGCTGGCTGTCCGACCGCGACCGTTTCGCCTACGAAGGCCTGTATCACGAAAGCCGTCTGAAAAACCCGAAAATCAAACAGGGCGGCGAGTGGATGGACGTGGATTGGAAAACCGCGTTGGAATATGTCCGCAGCGCGATTGAATGTATCGCCAAAGACGGCAACCAAAACCAAGTCGGCATTTGGGCGAATCCGATGAATACGGTTGAAGAGTTGTATCTGGCCAAAAAACTTGCCGACGGCTTGGGCGTTAAAAACTTTGCCACCCGTTTGTGTCAACAAGACAAACGTCTTTCAGACGGCCTTAAAGGTGCGCAATGGTTGGGACAAAGCATCGAATCTTTGGCTGACAACGATGCCGTATTGGTAGTTGGTGCGAACTTGCGCAAAGAACAGCCGCTCCTGACCGCCCGCCTGCGCCGCGCCGCCAAAGACCGTATGGCCTTGAGCGTATTGGCCAGCAGTAAAGAAGAATTGTTTATGCCGCTTCTGTCTCAAGAAGCCGCACATCCCGACGAGTGGGCAGGCCGTCTGAAAAACCTGTCTGCCAATGCGGAACACGCCGTTACCACCAGCCTGAAAAACGCTGAAAAAGCAGCGGTGATTTTGGGCGCGGAAGTGCAAAACCATCCCGATTACGCCGCCATTTATGCCGCCGCGCAAGAGCTGGCAGACGCGACCGGCGCGGTGCTGGGCATTCTGCCGCAGGCTGCTAACAGCGTCGGTGCGGATGTCTTGGGCGTGAACTCGGGCGAGAGCGTTGCCGAAATGGCAAACGCGCCGAAACAGGCAGTCTTGCTGCTCAACGTCGAGCCTGAAATCGATACGGTTGACGGTGCAAAAGCCGTGGCCGCGTTGAAACAGGCGAAAAGCGTGATGGCGTTTACCCCGTTTGTCAGCGAAACGCTGCTGGACGTGTGCGACGTATTGTTGCCGATTGCGCCGTTTACTGAAACATCAGGCAGCTTCATCAATATGGAAGGCCGTCTGCAATCTTTCCACGGCGTGGTACAAGGCTTCGGCGATTCGCGTCCGCTGTGGAAAGTGTTGCGCGTATTGGGCAACCTGTTTGACCTGA
>NZ_JBQCXF010000030.1:0-22563 GCF_051956635.1 Neisseria sp. P0022.S010
ACGAATTTGCTTCCGTCCTGACCGGCAAAGGCCTCGAATGGGGCGGCAGCCTGATTCGCCCTGAAGCCACCGGCTACGGCTGCGTGTATTTTGCCCAAGCCATGTTGGAAACCCGCAACGACAGCATTGAAGGCAAACGCGTGTTGATTTCCGGCTCCGGCAACGTGGCGCAATACGCTGCCGAAAAAGCCATTCAACTGGGTGCAAAAGTATTGACCGTTTCCGACTCCAACGGCTTTGTCCTCTTCCCTGACAGTGGCATGACCGAAGCGCAACTGGCCGCTTTGATCGAGCTGAAAGAAGTACGCCGCGAACGCGTGGCCACTTACGCCAAAGAACAAGGCCTGCAATACTTTGAAAACCAAAAACCGTGGAACATCGCGGCCGAAATCGCCCTGCCTTGCGCCACCCAAAACGAATTGGACGCAGACGCTGCCAAAATCCTGCTGGCAAACGGTTGCTATGTAGTTGCCGAAGGTGCGAACATGCCGTCAACTTTGGGCGCGGTCGAACAATTTATCAAAGCCGGTATCCTCTACGCTCCGGGCAAAGCCTCCAACGCCGGCGGCGTAGCGACTTCAGGTTTGGAAATGAGTCAAAACGCCATCCGCCTGTCTTGGACACGCGAAGAAGTGGACAGCCGCCTGTTTGACATCATGCACAACATCCACGAATCCTGCCTGAAATACGGCAAAGTCGGCGACAAAGTGAACTACGTCAATGGTGCGAACATTGCCGGTTTCGTCAAAGTAGCCGATGCCATGTTGGCGCAAGGTTTCTAAACCTCTATCCAGCCAAACCCAAGGCCGTCTGTTTTCAGACGGCCTTTTTCTTTTCATGCAAATTTTATACGCCCAAATAACCTTCCCTGCTGGAAAGCCACCTTGCCAGATGCGCTTCGACGATTTCGGGGTTTTGTTCAATCAGTAAGGGGGCGATTTCGCGCGCCTGTTCCAAGAGGTGCAGGTCTTCTTCGAGGTTGGCGAAGCGCAGCATGGGGACACCGCTTTGGCGCGCGCCGAGAAATTCGCCGGGGCCACGGATGTTAAGGTCTTGGCGGGCGATTTCGAAGCCGTCGGTGTGTTCGTAGATGACTTTCAGTCGCGCTTTGGCAAGTTCGCTCAAGGGTTCGGCAAACAGGAGGACGCACACGCTTTCTGCCGCGCCGCGCCCTACCCGCCCGCGTAATTGGTGCAGCTGCGCCAAGCCCATGCGCTCGGCGTGTTCGATTACCATCAGGGCGGCATTGGGCACATCTACGCCGACTTCGATGACGGTGGTGGCGACCAAGACGTTCAGACGGCCTGCGGCAAAATCCGCCATGACTTCGGCTTTTTCAGCGGCCTTCATGCGCCCGTGTACCAAGCCGATGTTGAGTTCGGGCAAGGCTGCCTGAAGCTGGGCTAGGGTTTCGGTGGCGGTTTGCAGTTGCAGGGTTTCGCTTTCTTCAATCAGCGGGCAGACCCAGTATGCCTGCTGCCCTTTGCGGCAGATGTTGAGGACGAAGCCTTCGACTTCGGCGCGGCGGACGTTGTTGACGAGGCGGGTTTTAATCGGGGTGCGCCCGGGCGGCAATTCGTCGATGACGGATACGTCCAAGTCGGCGAAGAAACTCATGGCGAGCGTGCGCGGGATGGGGGTGGCGGACATCATCAACTGGTGGACGTCGCGCCCTTTGTTTTTGAGGGCGAGGCGTTGGGCGACGCCGAAGCGGTGTTGTTCGTCCACAATCACCAAGCCCAGATTTTGGAACTCGACGTCGTCTGAAAACAGGGCATGCGTGCCGACGGCGATTTTGACGGTACCGTCGGCGAGTTTGGCTTTGGCTTCGTCTTTGGCTTTTTTGCGCTGGCTGCCGGAGAGCCAGACGACTTCGAGTCCTAAAGGTTCGAGCCATTGTTTGAACTTGATGAAATGCTGTTCGGCAAGGATTTCGGTCGGCGCCATCACGGCTACCTGCGCGCCGGATTCGATGGCGGTCAGCGCGGACAAGGCGGCGACGATGGTTTTGCCGCTGCCGACATCGCCTTGAAGCAGGCGGTGCATGGGGTGGGTTTGCGCCATGTCGCGGCAGATTTCGGAAACAACTTTTTCTTGCGCATCAGTCAGGGCAAACGGCAAAGCGTGGCGCAGGGCTTGGGTCAATGTGCCATCTCCGCCCAATGCCGCTGCCGTGCCGCTGACACGCTTCTGCCGCGCCAAGCGCATGGAAAGCTGTTGCGCCAAAAGTTCATCAAATTTAAGCCGCTGCCACGCAGGCAGCGTGCCGTCTGAAAGCTGGTGGATGGTGAAACTCGGCGGCGGAGAGTGCAAAAGGCGCAGGCTTTCAGCAAGGTGTGGCAGTTTCAGACGACCTAATAAAGCATCAGGCAAGGTGTCGTGCAGCGGCGTAACGTCCAAGGCCGTCTGAATAATACGGCGCAAAGTGGGTTGATTTAAACCGTTTACGGTCGGATAAACGGGCGTGAGGCTTTCCGCCAAACCGCTGCTCTCGGCATCGCGGATTTTGGGATGAATCATCTCATCGCCGTGAAACCCGTGTTTGATTTCGCCCACGGCGCGAATGCGTTTGCCGACCGCCATCTGTTTCTGGTTGCTGGCGTAAAAGTGGATAAAGCGCAGAAAAAGGACGCTGCCGGAACCGTCGGCAATTTGAACAATCAGCTGCTTGCGCGGCTTAAAAGTTACTTCCTGATGGATGACCTCGCCCTCAACCTGACACGGCACGCCGATCGGTGCGTCCTTAATCGGCATGATGTGCGTCTCATCCTCGTAACGCAATGGCAGGTGCAACACCAAATCCCACGCGGTATGGAGGTTGAGTTTTTCGAGTTTCTTGGCGGAAACGTCGGTAATTTTGAGCTGTTTTTGGGTTTCGGGCGTCATCTTAAAAGGCAGCTGATTTAAAGTTTGCTGTATTTTATCCGAAAACAAAAAGGCCGTCTGAACGCAATGTTTCAGACGGCCTTCAAAGCTGAATACTTGAAACAAATTAATATTTGAAAATACGCCGGCTATCGAATCAACTTCAGCCATTGTGAGGAAACAGCTTTCAAAAAAGAAGGATATTCAACCCATACTTTTATCAGGAATTTAGCAAATAATGTTTAGATACCCAATCATTATCCATTCTCCTAAAAATGCCAATCCAATTTCAATTTGACTGTCCGCGGTTCGCCATAGAAATTGTTTTGACCTCGCGTACGGTTATAGTTGTTTTCAAAATACGTCCTGTCAGCCAGGTTAGTTCCTATCAGGCTGATTCTGCCGTGTTTGTGAAAGTCATATTGAACAAAGCCATCTATAAGTCCGTAGCCTCCTTGGCGAATATTGTAAAGGCTACTTGTGCGACTTTGCGCGGATATTCCGCCGCCCAAGGTCAACTTAGTTTGAGGCAAGCGGTAGCTTGTACCGAGGCGGAACATATGTACCGGCGTGAAGTTACTGAAGTTATACGGGTCGGCAGTCGTGTTTTTCTCCAACCGCTCCGCGTTGACTTCCGCAGCATTTTTATACTTGCTTTTGTTATATGTGTAGCCAACAAAAATACGCCAGTTTTCCGACAACTCGCCAGCCAATTCAAGTTCTGCGCCGCTACTCTTAACCTTACCCACAGGTTTGGCGATGGTTTGGAATGAACCTCCGTTACTACTAGTATCAGGAACAAATCCAAAATCGACAACGGTACGGTTTTTCTGCTGTAAAACAAACAAGGCAAGCGAAGCATTCAGACGGCCTTGCAAGAACGACCCTTTCCAACCTATTTCATAGTTAGTCCCGATGAGTGGAGGAAGAACGGATTTGCTGGTTACATCAACGTTATCCTGTTGTTTAAAAATCTTAGTATAGCTGGCATACAAGCTTTGTTGTGGCGTCAGGTCGTAGGTAATGCCTGCATATGGCGTAAACCTATGGCTTTGCATTTTTGAGGTGTAATGCTCTTTGTCGATTTTGTTACTGTTCTCAGTTTGGAATGCCGTAGCAGGCTGGCCGTAGCGTACAGGCATTTCTTTGGTTTGTGTGGTTTCATAGCGCGTATAGTGCATACCGCCCAGGAGATGCAGGCGGTTGGTTGCATTAAAGCGGGTACTGACAGTCAAAGAATGTGTTTTATTCGTGTTAAGGTATTTCGAATAATTGTATAACGCCGGAACATGATCATCTGCAACCTGAACAGTTTTCCACAGCGGTATTTTCAGATATTGGTTTGCCCATTTCAAATTTCCCTCTTCATCCCGCTCTTGTATTTTGTTTCCATTTGCATCCAATTCGTAAACAGGATCTTGCACCATTACGCGCTCACCATTGTCGTTGACGGTCCAGACAGGCTTGCCTTCCGCATCCAAACGGGGAGTATATTTGGTAATATGCGCGCCACTGCATTCCGGCACATAGATTTTGTTATTACCTTTTTCGTTATAAATATGCCAATCTGGTTCGACAATACCTTTTTCTAAAGGATTACGCTCCGGACCATCGGGATGAATGCCGCAACTGCCTGCACCTGCATAACCTTGAGGACGGACAAAATAACGGTTTTGATAGATTTCTGTATAAGCAGAACGGATTTTTTCATTGTTATACGCATAGCCGACAAAGAAATCATGTTCACGTCCAAGCAGGCGGTAGTTACCTGTCAGATCCAGCTTAAAGCCCCATTGCACATCGTGTTTGGTATAGTGCAACGGCATGAAATTGTAACGGCGGTTGTATGTGTGGCGAAGATTGTATGCTGAGTCGTATAGACGGTTGGGAAACAGACCTTCTGCATTGTTAACAATGCCTTGCTTTGCAAGCTCCTTATCAATAAACTCTTTTTTATCTACTTCTACACCAGGATCCTGCCAGTCGTTGCACAGGAAATCCAAACCAATGTCCTGCATACATTGATCAAAACCTGCCCGGCGTGCTGCCGCCCTTTGGGAGCGATATTGTTCAAAAGCAGATGCATCGAAATGATGGGCAACGTAATCTGCTTTTTTCTCTTCATATGTTTTAGTGACGCCATCACGATATTCTTTTAATTTTGCCAACGCCTTGTCTTTAGGCTCAAAAGGGATAACCTCTCCCTTCTCGGTTAAGAAACCCGTTGCCTCAGATGCTGAAATACCTGCCGCGTGTTCGTTTTTCAGAAAAAATTGTCCGACTTTGGCATCTGAATCATTATGCGTATAAGAAATTTCTGCATTGAGTTGCCATCCATTGTCAAAGACATGTTGGAAACCGGAAAAAATATTGTATTTATCAGCATTCAGGCGTGACCATGAGGTTTCACCCAAATAAGTTTTACGTGGCAATTTCAAAGGATTGTTACAGGCAGGACTGGAGCTGAAGGCCGCAGTTTTTTGATCCTCACAAGGTAAAATCACGCCGGCAAAATCGGGAATATCTTTATTTTTCTGATAAGTGCCGCCCAATGTCAGCATACTGTTATCACTCAAATCCGTATCGATCACGCCATAAACCATGTCTTTCTTGTTCCATACACCCTCTTTAAAAGAGCGGTGATCCTCATGAACACCAACCAGCCTACCGCGTACCGTATGTTCATTATTCAAGCTTCCAGATACATCCAAAGCCAAACGCTTGCTGCCCCTATGGTCAGTGCTGATTTCACCTGTATGCTTAAACAGAGCTGTTGGCCGCTTACGGATTAAATTAATGGTTCCACCCGGTTCAGAATTAGACTGAGTAAGACCGGTTGCACCTCTGACAACCTCAATGTGATCATAAACAGCAAGGTCTGTACTTGGTGAGACATCGATTTTTGCCGTATAGCCCGAACGTCCAGACACATTCGTGGTAATACCGTCTTCACCAATCTGATCAACATAGAAACCACGAGACAAAAAACGAGTTTGTAGGCCCGAATCCCGAACTACGTTGATTCCCGTAGTGTTTTTCATTGCATCTTCTAAAGAATATATTGCTTTATCATCTAGCTGCCGACGCGTCATTACGCTCACCGACTGCGGCGTATCCTTGCCTGAAATACGCAAGCCAGTCGCCGTTGCCATCGTTCCGATTGTATAAGACTGACTGCGCTCGGTATTACTTTGTGCCTGCCGTTTGCCACTGACCTTGACCGTATCCATGTCTACATGTTCAACTTCTTGATGTCCTGTATCTGCAAAAACAGTTTGGCAAGGCAGCACCAATAACAAACAAATTGTTTTCATTTGAAAATCAGGTTTCACAACTATTTCCTTAATTAATAAAATCTACTTACCTATTTGATAAAAATTATAATTTATTAATTTTAAATGATATTTAATCTATAAAATTAAAATATAATAGTAATGATAGGAGGAATCATTATATACCTGATGCATTAATATATGAACTTTTTGTTATAGATTTTTTCTTATGTCCTGATTTTTAGATAAAAAAAGGCCGTCTGAACGCAATGTTTCAGACGGCCTTAATTTAGGTATAACGCGATTAAGCGTTAGCTTCCTGTTGTTGTTGGTATATGGCTTCGAAGTTGATCGGAGCGAGCAATACAGGTGGGAAGCCGGCGCGGGTTACGATGTTGGAAATAGCTTCGCGTGCGTAAGGGAACAGGATGTTTGGACAAGCAACGCCCAGCAGCAGTTGTACGTCTTCTTCAGGAATATTTTCCAGACGGAAGATGCCGCTTTGGGTAACTTCGTTCAAGAACATGGTGCGCTCTTCGTTCAGTTTGGCAGTCACGGTCACGGTAACGTCAACGCTGTAGAAGCCGTCTTCCAGTTTGGTGTTGCCGGTAGAAACGCGCATATCGACTTCAGGCTCACCTTGTTCCAAGAAGATTTGTGGTGCATGAGGCACTTCCAAAGACAAGTCTTTTACATACAGACGCTCAACGCTGAATACGGGTTGCAATTCTTCGCTCATTTTATTTTCCTAAGTTAAGGGTTAAGGATTCAGTAATTCGTCCAACTTGCCTTCCTGCTGCAAGCGGTACAAATCGGTAAAGCCACCGACATGGGTATCGCCGATAAAAATCTGCGGCACGCTGCGCTGGCCGGAAAGCTGCTGCATTTCGGCAAAAACTTCCGGATTGCCGTCGATGCGGATTTCGTTGATTTCTTTCACGCCCACCGCCTGCAACAGCCTTTTCGCCATGGTGCAGTACGGACAATACGGACCGGTATAAACAGTAACGGTTTGCATGATTTCTTCCAAAATACCAATGTTCATGACTATATGGGCATAAGCGTTATTTTACAAGTGTTCCCGCCGTACGGTTGTAAAAAACATTCAGACGGCCTCTTGGCATAAACATCTGCGCAGATGCGGAAAACCCATAATTAAAGTATGATAAGCGCTTTCGCAGAATGACTTTTGCCATTTGTTTTTTGAAAAAGGACACTTCGCAAAAGTTTTTCTATTCAAAATCAGGTATCCCCATGCTTTCAGGAATCCCCATCCCCAAGGACGCCGTGCGTCCGCCCGAAACTGTCCTCGTCAACATCACGCCGCAAGAAACGCGTGTGGCCGTTTTGGAAGAGAACAATATCTGCGAGCTGCACATCGAGCGCAACAGCGGCCATAGCTTGGTCGGCAATATTTATTTGGGCGTCGTCAAACGCGTCCTCCCCGGCATGCAAAGCGCATTCATCGATATCGGCTTGGAACGCGCCGCGTTTTTGCACATCGTCGACGTCCTCGAGCAACGCCGCAATCCGGACGAAACCCAACGCATCGAACACATGCTCTTTGAAGGCCAGTCCGTCTTGGTTCAGGTCATCAAAGACCCCATCAACACCAAAGGCGCGCGGCTTTCCACCCAAATCTCACTGGCCGGCCGTTTCCTCGTCCATCTTCCGCAAGAAGACCATATCGGCATTTCCCAACGCATTGAAGACGATGCCGAACGTAGCAGCCTGAGGGAGCGCCTCAACAACCTGCTGCCAGAAAACGCCTGCCACGGCTATATCATCCGCACCAACGCCGAAAACGCTTCCGATGCCCAGCTGCAATCAGACATCAACTATCTGACCAAAGTGTGGGAACACATTCAAAAACAGGCAAAAATCCAGCCGCCCGAAACCCTGCTCTATCAAGATTTGCCTTTGAGCCTGCGCGTTTTGCGCGATATGTTCAGCCTCGATACGCATAAAATCCTGGTCGATTCCACCGAAAACCACCGCCGCATGACCCAGTTTGCCGAGCAATACGTTCAAGGTGCATTGGGCAGAATCGAGCTGTTCAAAGGCGAACGCCCCCTATTTGAAACCCACAATATCGAGCAGGAAATCGCCCGCGCCCTGCAACCGCGCGTCAACCTCAACTTCGGCAGCTACCTCATCATCGAGTCCACCGAAGCCATGACCACTATCGACGTCAACACCGGCGGCTTTGTCGGCGCGCGCAATTTTGATGAAACCATCTTCCGCACCAACCTCGAAGCCTGCCACACCATCGCCCGCGAGCTTCGCCTGCGCAATCTCGGCGGCATCATCATCATCGACTTCATCGATATGGCGCAGGAAGCCCACCGCGAAGCCGTCCTGCAAGAGCTTGCCAAAGCCCTCGCCTTCGACCGTACCCGCGTTACCCTCAACGGTTTCACCAGTTTGGGTTTGGTCGAGCTGACGCGCAAACGTTCGCGTGAAAACTTAAGCCAAATCCTCTGCGAACCCTGCCCTTCCTGCCAAGGCCGAGGCCGTCTGAAAACGCCGCAAACCGTGTGCTACGAAATCCAACGTGAGATCGTCCGCGAAGCGCGCCGCTACGATGTCCAAGCCTTCCGCATCTTGGCCGCTCCGAATGTCATCGACTTGTTCCTAGATGAGGAATCGCAATCGCTGGCAATGTTGATAGACTTTATCGGCAAACCGATTTCGCTGGCAGTCGAAACCGCCTACACGCAGGAACAATACGATATTGTGTTGCTGTAAAGATAAGGCCGTCTGAAAACTTTTCAGACGGCCTTCTTGTTTGAGCAAATAAAGATTACGGTTTCACTACTTTACCGTTGATTTTGACGGAAGTCAGTTTCAGGTTGTAGGTTTTGCCGTCATCGGTATAGCTGATTTGCGCCGGGATATTGTCGATATCGGAAGCAAACGAGTAAGTCACGGTATCGTCGCCGCGGCGGACGCGATATTTGCTTACAGGCGTTGTACCGCCGTTCAGTTTATAGCTTTCGCTGCCAATTTTGTTCATGCTGCCGACGGTGTACAGTTTTTTACCGTTGGTAATTTTCAAACCTGACGGCAGGCGTACGTCATTGGCAGCCAGTTGCCATGCCAAAGTGAACAAGTCCATGGCCGGGCCGGATTTTTCGGTTTTCAAATCACCTGCTTTGCCGTAAGTAATGTTACCGCCGGAAAATTTGGCCTCGGCATACACTTTGCCGCCGCGCACATCTTTGTAGTAAGACGGATTTAAGGTCGTACCGTTGATGCTGCCGCCGGATTCAAAGCGGATATTGTAAAGCGGTACTTTGATGGTAGAGACGATTTTGTATTGGCTGCCGCTACGTGTGAAGGTCATGGTTGCAGGAATACCGTAGCTGCCTGAGTATTGCAAAACGACAGATTGCGGCAATTCAGCGGCTTGTGCGCCGATGGAGGCAGTGAGCAGGGAAAGTGTCAATAAGGTTGTTTTAATCGGATTCATGATGTTTTCCTTGTGTGTATGGTGTTTTAATTAAGCCAACAGGCTTTGACCGGCAGCATTGCGTTGTGCATTCAAAACTCGGTTGCCTTCGATTTTCAGACGGCCTGCAACAAAGTCGGCAACGGCTTGCGGGAACAGCTGGTGTTCAACCGTCAGCACGCGTGCGGCAACGTCGTCGGCGGTATCGCCATCCAAAATAGGAACAATGCCTTGTGAAATAATCGGGCCGCAATCCAGCTCGGGCGTTACGAAATGGATGGTACAGCCTGCCACTCGGCAACCTGCTTCCAATGCGCGCTCATGGGTATGCAAACCGGTGAAAGAAGGCAGAATGGACGGATGAATGTTGATCAGGCGGTTTTCATAATGTGCGCAGAACTCCGGAGTCAAAATGCGCATGAAGCCTGCCAATACCACCAAATCAGGCTGATAGGCATCAATTTTTTCCATCATGGCCTGATCAAATGCCAGACGCGAGTCGAAGTTTTTATGGTTCAAACTGTCGGTGGCTATACCGCGCTCTGCCGCCCATGCCAATCCGGCTGCGGTCTCGTTGTTACTCAATACGGCTGCAATGTTGGCATCGGGAATATCAGCATTCACAATTGCCTGCATATTGCTGCCGCGTCCGGAAATAAGGATGACGATATTTTTCATCATAATTCCTTGTTGGTTTGGAACAAAGGCCGTCTGAAACGGAATTTTTTCAGACGGCCTTTTATCCGTTGTTTAAGGGCGTAAGCCTTGATTCGGATTATTGAACTTTCTGTACGTCAACTTGTACTGGTTGTTGTGCAGCGGCATCAGGCGCGCCGACTTTAACCAGTTTCACGTCGAATACCAAAGTGGCGTTCGGGCCGATTTTATCGCCGGCACCCACTTCGCGGTAAGCCAATTTAGCCGGGATGTAGAATGTTGCTTCGCCGCCTTCTTTCAAGAGTTGGATACCTTCAGTCCAACCTGGAATCACTTGGCTTACAGGGAAGCTGACTGGGCCGCCGTTGGCTTTGCTGCTGTCAAATACGGTACCATCAATCAGACGGCCTTCATATTCAACGGTAACCATATCGTCTTTAGTCGGTTTTTTACCTTCGCCTTCTTTGGTGATTTTGTATTGCAGACCGGAAGCGCTGGTTTTCACGCCTTCTTTAGTCGCGTTTTCTTTCAAGAACGCTTCGCCTTTTTCCAAGTTTGCTTTGGCATCTTCAGCACGTTTGGCAGCCGCTTTTTCTTGTTGCTCTTGCAGGAATTTCATCATCACTTCCTGAGCTTGGGCTTCAGTCATTTTGACTTCTTTGCCTTCAAACATGGCTTCCATGGCTTCGGTGAAGACTTTCAAATCGATTTCTGTGCCTTGGTCTTTCATTTGTTTCAATGAACGGCCGATGTCCACACCCATTGCGTAGCTGGCTTGTTGGGCAGTAGAACCGATGGCGGAAGCATCTGCAGTCGCATTTGAAGCTGCGGAAGCAGCAGGAGCATCTTTGGCGGCAGTGTCTTTTTGTTGGTTGCAAGCAGTCATCGCCAACAGAGCAGACAAAGCCAATGCGCTGAATTTGAAAGTTTTGTTCATGATTATGTCTTTTCCGGAAAGGTCAAAAAAGGGGATTATAGCTGAGTTTGATTGAAATGGAATCAAGGTGGATTAAAATTTGTAAAGGCTCTTATCAAAAACATCAAGGCCGTCTGAAAACAGGTTTCAGACAGCCTTGTCTTAACTATCGGTCAGCCGATTAATACCAACCGCGCAGTTTCATTGCTTTTTCAACACGACGGATACTCATCATGTAAGAAGCGGTACGCAGGTCAACATCGTATTCTTTAGCCAAGTTCCAAATATCGCGGAACGCACGGCGCAGGACAACGGTTTCTTTCTCTTGAACTTCGTCAAACTCCCAGTAGTAGCCTTGCAGGTTTTGTACCCATTCGAAATAAGATACAACCACGCCGCCGCAGTTTGCCAAAATGTCAGGAACAACCAATACGCCGTTTTGACGCAGGATAACGTCGGCTTCAGGAGTAGTCGGGCCGTTTGCGCCTTCAACCACGATTTTCGCGCGGACTTTGCCTGCATTTTCGGAAGTCAATTGGTTTTCCAATGCGCAAGGGGCGAGTACGTCCACATCCAAAGCCAAAAGTTCGGCATTGCTGATTTCTTTACCGTAACCGGCTTCGTTGGTGATGAAGCCTTTTTCTTGGTATTCTTTGAACAGCGCTTCCATATCCAAGCCGTTTTCGTTGTAGATGGCAACGTCAACAGTAGATACGGCAACGACTTTCGCACCGGATTTGTGTGCATAGTAACCGGTGTGGTAGCCCACGTTACCGAAACCTTGAATGGCGTAAGTGGCACCTTTCACGTCTTTGCCCAGTTTTTCCAAAGCTTGTACGGCGGCGAAGTTTACGCCGTAACCGGTTGCTTCGGTACGCGCCAAAGAGCCGCCGAACTCAACCGGTTTGCCGGTGAATACGCCCGGTGCGGAATGTTTTACCACGTTTTCATAGGCATCAACCATCCAAGACATGATTTTGCCGTTGGTGTTCACATCGGGGGCGGGAATGTCGATTTTCTCGCCGATCAGCGGAGAAATGGCTTCGGAATAAGCGCGGGCGATGCGTTCCAATTCTGCTTCGGAATAATTGCGCGGATCCAAAGTGATGCCGCCTTTGCCGCCGCCGTAAGGAATACCGGCTACGCAGCATTTGATGGTCATCCAAATAGACAGGGCTTTGACTTCGTCCAGATTCACATTGGGATGGAAGCGCACGCCGCCTTTGTAAGGGCCGACGGCGTTATTGTGTTGGGAACGGTAACCGGTGAAATTTTCTACTGTACCGTTGTCGAGTTTGACAGGGAAGTTCACTTCCAAAACACGTTGCGGCTTTTTCAAGATTTCAAATACTGCCGGGTCGGCATTCAGGCGATCGCAGGCAATTTTTACTTGTTTTTGTGCAATTTCAAACGGATTCAGTGTTTCTTTAACAGCAGATGCGGACATGTATTTTTCCTTTTCATACACATGATTAGACGAGAGCCATACTTGTTACTATATACAAAAACGGGAGAAAATGTAATAGCATGTAGTCAATAAAAAGCAAATCCATTCATTTATATATGAATTTAGTTTGAGGCCGTCTGAAAATATAGACACCTTGACTCAAAATTTTCAGACGGCCCGGCCCCAATATTTCTCAAACCCTTTCCAAAAACGATACAAACCCTTTGTTTTTCAATACCTACCCAAGCTCCCTTTTTGTTGACAAAATCACTTCTGCCCTTCCCGACAGACAGCCAACCCTACGCCTGCAAAAATTGTTAACAATTTAAACAAGCAGCCATTGAAAAATCGGCAAAACATCGGCAAATCGGGGAAATAATGCTAAAATAACGCCTTAAATGATATGACAGAAAGCTATTTGATGACCGCTGCTACTTTAGAACACGTTCAAGCCGTTGCTTTTGATTTGGACGGCACTTTATGCGATTCCATTCCGGATTTGACTGCCGCCGCCCAAGCCATGTGCGAATACCTGGGTTTACCTGTTTTACCCACTCAAACGGTTGAAAGTTATGTCGGCGACGGCATCGGCAAATTGGTTCATCGCGTCATCACCCATGATCGTGAAAAAGAAGCCGATCTTGAAATCTGGGAAAAAGGCTTTGTGTTCTTTATGAAATATTATCGCGAGCACTTGAGCGACTTTACCCGCCCCTACCCTGAAACCGAAGCCGGCCTCGGCCTGCTCAAATCCTTGGGCATCCCGCTGGTTGTCATTACCAACAAAAATGAAGTGCTGGCTGCGGAGCTGCTGAAACAGCTCAATCTCGACAGCTATTTCAGCCTGGTTCTCGGCGGCGACAGCCTGACTGAGAAAAAACCCAGCCCATTGCCGCTTCAGCATGCGGCCGAAGTATTGGGCATCGATGTTGCCAATATGCTGATGGTGGGCGACTCTAAAAATGACATTATTGCCGCCAAAGCGGCCGGTTGCTTCAGCATCGGCGTAACCTTCGGCTACGGCGACATGACTTTACTCTCCCAAGACAAAGCAACCAAACCTGATTTGTTGATTCGCGCCCTGCCTGAAATCTACGAAAATCTGCAACCGCAAAAAAATAAAGACGAAGAATAATTCGGCTTTATTTTCAGACGGCCTTTTCGGCTATTTTTCTCAATCAGGCCGTCTGAAAATGTAATTCAATGTAGTTACCTCACCTCCGCCATATCCCATGAGACCCCCTAAAACCTTACGTGCCCGCGCCTTGGATATTCTTTCCCGTCAAGAAGTCAGCCGCGTCGGTTTGAAACGCAAACTGGCCCCGCACGCTGAAAGCGAAGAAGAATTGGAAAAGGTTTTGGACGAATTCGCCGAACGAAATTGGCAATCCGACCAACGTTACGCTGAAGCCTATATTCACAGCAAGAGTAACCGTTACGGCACGCTCCGCCTCAAACAAGCCTTGGCTCAACAAGGTATTGATGCGGATGACTGTCGGGAATTACTGCCCGACAGGGAGGACGAGCTGCAAACCGCCATTTCCGTTTTGCGTAAAAAATTCAAGCAAGAAGCTGAAGATTTGAAAGAAAAACAAAAACAAGCGCGTTTCCTTGCGTATCGCGGCTTTGGTGCAGACACCATTCAGACGGCCTTAAAAACCGCGTGGAATGAAGAAGAAGACTTCTATCAATAATCATTCCTACTTGAATCTTTACGGCTATCGGCGTACCCTTACGCTTTCATTCAATAATCTAATCAGAGCTTCATCATGTCCGACAAACCACACGATACATCCAATCCCCTACTTGAAGACGAACGCAAAAACCCTGTTTACCGCTTGGGTCAGGCAGTGGCCGGATTCATGTTGCTGGTTTGGGCCGGCGTTTTGGTCTTAGTTTTTTTCTTGGTTTTCCGATTTTGGTTGAGTTAAATCCAACCTGAAGCATTATTTTTCTTCAAAACAAACTGAAAGAAGTTTGTTTGTACATACTCAAAAGGCCGTCTGAAAACACTTTCAGACGGCCTTTGCTTATAACGAGATTATCCTCGAATCACTTTGCGGATATTCGGATTGGCATGCATCTCATGAACAATCTGATTAACCTGATCCAAGTCCTTGACTTTAATTGTGAATTTAAATTCTACAAAGCCTTCCGTTCCTGCTTGTGCTTTGGTCGGCGTATCGACAGATTCGATGTCCGCCCCCGAGTTGGAAATCGCTTGCGCCATTGAAGCCAACAAGCCATGAGCATCTTCGGATTTGACGTTGAGAATGGTGCGATATGTTTGATTACGCATACTGTCCCAACTTGCATCCAACTGCTCTTCCGGATCGGCTTTAACCAAAGTTTGACAGGTATCACGGTGAATAATCATGCCCTTGTCTTTGACCAATAAGGCGCGAATCGGATCACCAGGAATCGGATGGCAACATTCGGCAAAATGAATCCGGCCGGTCTCTTGATCGTTGACTTTAATCGGGCTGAGTTTAACCTCACTGCCGAAATGTTGGCCAGCCAACTCGGCAATATGCATGGCAACATGTATCGGCAAAGTATGCCCCATACCGACTTTGTAGAGAACTTCTTCAAATGAAGTTTGTTTGGTATTCAAATCGGCAAGGTATTTTTCTTTGAGGTCGTCTGAAAGCAAAACATCTTTAGGCAGCAGGCTGGATAAAGCTTTTTGCAGCAGGTTTTCACCCAAAACAACGGCATCATGACGATTCAGATTTTTAACGTATTGGCGGATGGCGCTGCGCGCACGGCTGGAAACGGCAAAATTCAACCATGCCACATTGGGCTTGGCATGTTCGGAAGTAATGATTTCGACCGTATCGCCGGTTTTCAGCTTGGTGCGCAACGGCATCATGACATTATTAATACGCGCGGCAACGGTTTTATGACCGATGTTGGTGTGCACGGCATAGGCAAAGTCAATCGGCGTTGCGCCCTTAGGCAAGGTCAAAATATCGCCTTTCGGAGTAACGATATAGACTTCGTTGGGGAACAAATCGACTTTGACATGTTCCAGAAACTCGATGGCATTTGAGCTGCTGGCTTGCAGGTCAAGAATATTTTTCAACCATCGGTTCATATGGAGGACGGCCTGATCCGGAGTGTTTTCTCCGGATTTGTAAATCCAATGGCCGGCAATACCGCCCTCGGCTACGGCATCCATTTCACGCGTACGGATTTGCACTTCGATCGGCAAACCGTAAGGGCCGACCAAGGTCGTGTGCAGGCTTTGATAGCCGTTGCTTTTCGGAATGGCAATATAGTCTTTGAAACGGCCGGGCTTGGGTTGGTATAAATTATGCAATGCACCCAATGCGGCATAACAGGCAGGAATGCTGTTGACGATGACCCGAAAGCCGTAAATATCCATTACTTCGGCAAAACGCAGTTTTTTAGCCAGCATTTTTTGATGAATGCTGTATAGGTTTTTCTCGCGGCCTTTGATTTTGGCTTCAATATTGACACCGACCAAACGCTGACTGAATGCACGCAGCACTTTGCCGACAACATCGCGACGGTTTTTGCGGCTGTTGTCCATTGCTTTTTTCAGGGTTTCGTAGCGGCTTGGGTGAAGGTTTTGGAACGATAAGTCTTGAAGCTCTTGATACGCGTTATTCAGACCGATGCGGTTGGCGATTTGAGCATAAATTTCGAGGGTTTCTTTGGCGATGCGGCGGCGCTTGTCCGGACGCATAGAGCCAAGGGTGCGCATATTATGCAATCGGTCGGCCAGTTTGACGACGATGACGCGCACGTCTTTAGTCATGGCGAGGATCAGTTTGCGGAAACTTTCCGCCTGATGCTCGGCATGATCTTCAAATTTGAGTTTTTCCAGTTTGGAGAGGCCGTCTACCATTTCGGCAATGGTATCGCCGAATTCCGCCGCCATTTCGACTTTGGTTACGCCCGTGTCTTCCAATACATCGTGCATAACGCCTGCGCAAAGGCCCTGAACATCCATGTGCCAAATCGCAAGCTGCGTGGCAACGGCAAGGGGATGGGTAATGTAGGGTTCGCCGCTCTTACGGGTTTGTCCATCATGGGCATGAAAAGCGTAGGCAATGGCTTTTTCAAGCTCGGCCTGTTCATTCTCATTGAGATAGGATGCGGTGCGAAACAGAAGATCGCGCGCTTCAGCTGTCAACGGGTCATAAGGAGCGGTGGGCAGTGGGGCTGGCATTTTCAGACGGCCTTTTATGGCTATTTTTTTAAGCCGTCAGACTGTATCGGTTGTTATATTGCACCGATACAGTCCGCACGGCGGTTTTATCGGTTTGCCGGTTGGTTTATTTGTTGCGTGTCAAAAGCTCGGTTCCGATTTGTCCGGCTGCGATTTCGCGCAGGGCGGTTACGGTTGGTTTGTTGTTGCGGATGTCGTCAACCAAAGGCGTGTTGCCGTTTTCCAGTTGGCGTGCGCGACGGGCGGCAACGAGTGTGAGGTCGAAGTGGTTAGGGATTTTACCTGTGCAGTCTTCAGTAGTAATACGGGCCATGTTTGCTTGCTTTCTTTCTATGTTTCAAATAAACGGTTATTTTCGCTGTTTTTTACGAATTTTCCAACAGGTTTGAGATAAATCCCTGCTGGGCGGATTTTTTCAGACGGCCTGCTTTAATAATGTGGAACAAATCGGCTTCGGCACGATCCAAATCGTCATTCACGACGACGTAATCGAACAAAACAGATTGTTCAATCTCGTGACGGGCTTTGGACAGGCGTGTTTGAATGACTTCTTCGCTATCCGTACCACGGCCGATCAAACGTTGCGCCAATACCTCAAAGGAAGGCGGCAGAATGAAAATACTGCTGGCTTCAGGCAACGATTTACGCACTTGCGCCGCACCTTGCACATCGATTTCCAAAATCACATCATAGCCCTCTTCGCTCAACGAATTTACGCCGGCGATGCTGGTGCCGTAATAATTGCCGAACACATTGGCGTGTTCCAAAAAGGCCCTTTGCTCAATCAGTGATTCAAATTCGTCTTTGGGGACAAAGTGGTAATGCACGCCATGCACCTCTCCTTCGCGCGGCTGGCGCGTGGTGTGAGAAACGGAAACACGGATATCGTCATGATTTTTCAACAGGCGCGACACCAAAGTCGTTTTGCCTGTGCCCGAAGCGGCGGAAATGATGAAAATATTGCCTTTTTTGTGATTTTGCATGGTAATTCAGCCGATGGTATGTATCTGTAAATTATAACACAACACAATGTTTCTCGGAATTTCAGACGGCCAGTTGCAAAATTTGGCTATTGTATCGATTAATTTGGCAAGTTTGCATATGACCGCTACAATGGCGTGTTAAAAACTTTTTGATTTCGGAATGTCGAAATGTTGATTCATCCTGAAGTAATGGGCGTAGAAGCTTTGGCGGACAAAATCCGTAAAATTGAAAACTGGCCGCAAAAAGGGATTTTGTTTCATGACATTACTCCCGTTTTGCAAAGTGCAGAATATTTTCGCCTGCTGGTTGATTTACTGGTTTACCGCTATATGGGGCAAAAAGTTGACGTTGTGGCAGGCTTGGACGCGCGCGGTTTCATCATTGGCGCGGCTTTGGCCTATCAGCTGAATGTCGGCTTCGTTCCCATTCGTAAAAAAGGCAAACTGCCGTTTGATACGGTCTCTCAAAGTTACGCTTTGGAATATGGCGAAGCAACGGTAGAAATCCATACCGACGCCATCAAGCCAGGCGCACGCGTTTTGTTGGTAGATGATTTGGTGGCAACCGGAGGCACCATGCTGGCAGGCGTCGAGCTGATCCGCAAACTGGGCGGCGAAGTAATCGAAACGGCTGCTATTTTGGAGTTTACCGACTTGGACGGCGGCAAAAAAATCCGCGAAAGCGGCGCGCCGTTATTTACCCTGTGCCAAAACAAAGGCTGTATGTAACACACAAAAAACCGCAAGCCGATCAGCCTGCGGTTTTTTTATTGTCAAAATTATTCGAGAACGTATCCGTCTGTATCCCAAAAGGTTTTTTTCACCAACTGGTCGTCTTTATACACCAACTCGGATTTCTTCGCACCATCATCATACCAATCCAAAATAATGCCGCTGCGTTTGCCGTTGCGAATACTCAATTCAGACACAATGCGGCCATTTTCATCCCAACTGATAATCTCCGTCGGTTTATCATTGCTCATCATCATTTCGGTTTTCGGGCTGCCGTCTGAATACCATTGTTTCCAATGACCGTTGGCCTTATCGTGCTTGAATTGGATTTCGCTTTCTTTGACGCCGTTGCGGTAATAACGAGAGCCTATACCCTCGCTCAATCCGTTTTGATAAGGCATGACCGCAGATTTTTTGCCGTTTGGATACCAGTTAATCCACTCGCCGTGCGGCTTGCCGTTGCGATAGCTGCCAACCATCTTTTTCTGCCCGTTAAAATGCCACAGAGTCAGCGTGCCATTGTCCAGAGCCGGCACAAAAACCTTAATCTGACCAGCAGGTATCTCGTACGGATCAGAATATTTTTTCATTGATGGATAGTAAAAATCCTGAACCTGCGCCTTGCCTGCCGCAATTTTGTATTGGCGGACATAAGCAACTGAAGGCATGGTTGCCGTCAGTTTACCGTTTTGATTGAAATAAACGGTATATTGCTGGGCAAAAGCGACAACGGGCGTACTGAATAAAACAGCAGCCAACAGGCCTGATTTTAAACAATTATTCATAATATTGGGTTTGGCAGTATATGTTCTACAAAAAGTCAGTAATAAAAATCTACCGGCATTTAAATCTATGACAAATATTATAAGCCATAGTTTCAAACCCTGCTTGGATTTCACAGCCGGCATATCATAGGCGTTTGTATTAAAACATTAAAGACATTACAAAATAGAGGCCGTCTGAATTTTTTTCAGACGGCCTTTGTTTTATTTACATCACAATAAACTATTCTTCACCCAACAATTGCTCACGGGTCAATAAGAATACAAACCCGTCGCCACCGCTGGTTTCCAACCAAGTAAACGGCAATTCCGGATAAGCAGCTTCCAATACTTCGCGGTTGTGGCCGATTTCAACCAGCAATACACCTTTCGGATTCAAATATTTCGCAGCCTGCAAAATGATTTGGCGTGTAGCATCCAAACCATCTTCTCCGCTGCCCAAAGCCAATTCCGGCTCATGTAGGTATTCATCAGGCAACGCTTCCACAGATTCCGCATCAACATAAGGCGGATTGGAAACAATTAAGTCGTAGGTTTCATCCAAACCTTCAAACAAATCGGTATGCACCAAGCTGATGCGGTCTTCCAAGCCATAATCTTCAATATTGATGGCCGCTACTTCCAAAGCATCTAAGCTCAAATCAACGGCATCGATTTGTGCATCAGGATAGTGATGCGCCATTTGAATGGCCAAACAGCCGCTACCGGTACACAAATCCAAAGCTCGATGCACCAACTCATCATGTTCAATCCAAGGACGGATACCGTCGCCAAGCAATTCATAAATAAAAGAACGAGGCACGATGACGCGCTCATCGACATAAAAATCAAACTCACCCTGCCATGCTTGATGTGTCAAATACGCGGCAGGAATATGCTCCACTGCGCGGCGTTCGAGAATGGATAACACCTCTTCCTTCTCACTTTGCAACAATTTAGCATCCAAATAAGGCTCCAACGTATCCAACGGCAGATTTAAAGTGTGCAAAATCAGATAGGCTGCCTCATCATGGGCATTATCGCTTCCGTGTCCGAAAAACAGTCCGGCATCGTTAAAACGGCTGACGGCGAAACGCAGCAAATCGCGAACAGTGGTCAGCTCTTGAGCAGCTTGCTTAAACATAATGTTTTGTCTTGTCGATTTAAGAATATTGAAATTATAACAGAAAGGCCGTCTGAAAACTTTTCAGACGGCCTTCGATTTAATTCAGCTTAAGATTATTTATCGCGGCTGAATACGATTTTGGTAGCTTGGATAGCAATGCAGACAGCACCACCGATGAAGATCAAGTCAGCAGCGGTACGAACCCAACGCAGGGTATCCAGAATTTCCATTTGCAGGAATTCTTCGCTACGTGCATACCACAGACCGTGAGTGATAGAAGCATAAGCTTGAATCACGCCAACCGGCAACAGGCTGATGGCAATCATACCCACCAGGCCGCCGTTCAACAGCCAGAATGCCCAAGTCATCAGTTTGTCGTCAAATTGAGCATTAGGTTTCAGGTAACGTGCAACCAGCAATACGAAGCCCAGAGCCAAGAAACCGTACACACCGAACAGAGCTGCGTGAGCGTGAACTGCAGTAGTGTTCAGACCTTGAATGTAGAACAGGGAAATCGGAGGGTTAATCAGGAAGCCGAATACGCCGGCACCGATCATGTTCCAGAAGGCAACTGCTACGAAGCACATCAGAGGCCAACGCAGACGTTTCGCCCAGTCGGACAGGTGTTGGTAAGACCAGTGTTCGTAAGCTTCACGACCCAGCAGAATCAAAGGTACAACTTCCAAAGCGGAGAAACATGCACCGATTGCCATAGAGGCAGAGGTAGAACCGGAGAAGTACAAGTGGTGCAATGTACCTGGAATACCGCCCAACATGAAGATGGCAGCAGCAGCCAAAGTAGAAGCAGTGGCAGTACTACGGCGGACAAAGCCCATGTTATAGAAGATGAATGCGAAGGCAGCAGTAGCGAACACTTCGAAGAAGCCTTCTACCCACAGGTGAACCACCCACCAACGCCAGTATTCCATCACAGCGATTGGAGATTTCTCACCGTAGAACAGGCCAGGAGCGTAGAACACACCCACACCGACCATAGAAGCTACAAAGATAGCCAACAGGTTTTTGTCTGTACCTTTTTCTTTAAAAGCAGAGATGGTGCAACGCAACATCAGGAACAGCCACAACAGCAAGCCGACCATCAGCAGAAGTTGCCAGAAGCGACCCAAATCCAAGTATTCGTAACCTTGGTGGCCGAACCAGAAGTTCAGCTCAGGTGGAATAATGTGAGTCAAAGCAAAGAAGTTACCTGCGTAAGAACCGCCGACTACGATGAACAGGGCGATGTACAGGAAGTTCACACCGGCACGTTGGAATTTAGGATCTTTACCGCCATTCACAATCGGAGCCAAGAACAGACCTGCTGTCAGGAAGCCGGTTGCAATCCAGAAAATAGCGGATTGGATGTGCCAAGTACGGGTCAACGCATATGGGAACCAGTCGGCCATTTCAAAGCCCAAGGCAGTATCGATACCGTAGAAACCTTGACCTTCGACAGTATAGTGAGCGGTCAAACCACCCAACAGTACTTGTACGACAAACAGCGCAACAGTCAGGAATACATATTTGCCCAACGCTTTTTGAGAAGGAGTCAGTTGTACTTTGGAAATAGGATCCTCAGTAGGTACTTCAACCTCTTCGTGTTTGGTCAAGAAAGAGTAACCCCACATCAGCAAGCCGATACCCATCAGCAACAATACCACGCTGGTGAAAGACCACATGTAATTTTCAGTAGTCGGTACGTTGTTGATCAAAGGCTCGTGCGGCCAGTTGTTGGTGTAAGTGAAGTTCTCGTCAGGACGGTTGGCCGAAGCAGACCAAGAAGTCCAGAAGAAGAAGTTGAACAGTTTTTCACGCGCTTCTTGGCTTGGCAATGTGTTGTTTTTCATTGCAAAGTGTTCGCGAGTAGTTTGGAACTTAGGATCGTCGCTGTACACACCGTGGTAGTAAGGCAGAATGCTTTCAATCGCTTTCACGCGGGTATCGCTGATAACGACAGAACCGTCTTCCTTAATACGGCTTTGATTGCGGTATTCGTCAGCCAAACGGGTTTTCAGAACAGCTTGTTCCTCAGGAGAAACTTCGTCAAATTTTTTGCCGTAAGTTTCTTGCGCAGTCAGATCCAACCATGCAACCAGCTCGCGGTGCAGCCAGTCGGCAGTCCAGTCCGGAGCTTGGTATGCACCGTGACCCAATA
>NZ_JBQCXF010000031.1:0-22258 GCF_051956635.1 Neisseria sp. P0022.S010
GTTTTGCTGAGGTAAGTTTGGCTGCGCACAGGCAGCCAAAAGCAATAAGGCTGCAACCGATGATAATTGTTTTAAATTCATGGATATTCCTTCATAGGCCGTCTGAAATCAAACGCTTTTCAGACGGTCTTTTGGTTTTATTTGTGTTTTTGAGTATGCGGTTTGCTGGGCGTTATGCCGAATTTGGACATTGTCTCTTTCAATACTCGGAGATTGCTTCCGCGTTTCAAGCCGTCATTCCAGATTTCTTTGGCCTTGTCTTGGTCGCCAAGCGTCCATAGGACTTCGCCCAAATGTGCGGCGACTTCGGCTTCAGGTTCTTTTTCGTAGGCATATTGGATATACGGCAAAGCTGTTTGTGCATCGCCTTTAAGATAATAAGCCCAGCCTACACTGTCATTAATGGCTGCGCTTTCCGGCTCCATTTGATAGGCCGTCTGAACCATTTTGAATGCCTCGTCCAAATCCTTGCCGTTGGACAACAAGGTATAGCCCAAAGCATTCCAACCGTGCGGATTATCCGGATACAGCTCTACCACACGGCGTAAATCGGCAATCGCCTTGCCTGGCTGATTCAGCTTCTCATAAACCATCGAACGCTGATACAACACATTGGCAAGCAGCTCCGGAGAAGCTTGGGTTTTCAAGGATTTTTCGGTGGAATTTACCAAGCTGTTTAAAGCGTTCAACGATTCTTGAAGATTGGTATTTTTAGACAATACGAACAAAGCCGTACTCAACAAATCCTTAGCTTCAAAATAACGTCCTCTTTGCTCGGGCATTTTTTGTGCGCGTTGTACCAAAGCCCAAGCCTCTTTATGGTTGCCCTGTTTGGCTTCGATGGAAGCGGCCAAAATGGTTTTATCAAATGTATAAGCCGTAGCCGTTACCTTATCCAGCCATTGTTTGGCTTTGGCCAATTCTTCAATATCATTATAAGAAACCGCGCCAATCAACGCCGCACGGCTGCGCTGCTCTTCTGTACCGACTTTATAAGCCTTTTCCAGATAGCTGTTTACCGCAGAAATATTTTCCGTCTTGCTGGCTGACAATAAGGCGGCCTGAATATACAAATCAGGGTTAGGATTTTCTTCCAACAAAGTCTGTAAACGCTTAAAAGCCTTATCATTTTGGCCATGGGCGATCAAATTGGCGATGTCCAATTCCTGCCAAATCGGAGATAAGGTTTTGGTGTCTGTCTCTTTGAAAAAGCCGTCCAGAATATCAGGATGCCGTTGCGCCATCAGACGCAGGGTAACAAAAGTCGGCGGTAGAATTTCGTTGTCCAACTTGGCCAAACGTTGCAATGCGGCAATGGCATGTTTCTTTTGACCGTCTTTTGCACTAAAAATTGCATCTGCAATCGCCGCTTCTGGAAAATCTTTATAATTCAAGGCCGTTTTATGCACCTGTTTGACTGCATCGCTGGTCAGATTCGGCTGTTGGGCTGCGGTTTGCGCCAAAAGCAGGAACACGCGCTTTTGCTCGTCTTCGCTACCGCCGGCAATCACCTTGTCCAATCCGCTCAAATTCTTATCGGCTTTACCCAGCAGCAAATTGCGCAACCAAGTCATACGCTTTTGTGTTTCACCAGGCTCCGGCTCGATTTCGCGCCATTTTTGGTAAATGGCTTCAGCCTGTTCAAACGCGTTTAACGAAACCGCCATCTCCAAAGCACGTTCGGCCACTTCAGGAGATTTGGTGCGATGCAAAGTCAAAATATAAGTAAACAGCGCAGAAGCCGCATCGCCCTTTTGCAAGGCCAGTTCTGAATTTAACAAAGTAAAAACCTGCGAGGTGCGGTTTTGTATACCCAACAGACGTATCCGCTCCTGTTCGCGCTCTTCGGGAGAAAAACGGTCGGCACGGCTTTTCTTTTTAATAATCTTAGCCGATTCAAAAACAGCCTTTGAATCGCCGGGCGCGGCAAAAGTTTGTGTAGCAAACAACATCATGACAGCCGCAGCTGCTACTCGAATACGGGATGGGGAAAACAACATAACTATCCTTTTTGAGAACCTGCCGACATTTTCAGACGGCCTAAGCACTTGCAGAACAGACGCAAAGCTTTATTTATCATTCAGGCATAACTGTAACACACGCACCCTATTTTGTTGACACAGCAACCGTAAACCTTGTGTAATCCTCATCTGCATAAAACCATCAGCATCAAAGATGGATACCGATCAAATTATCCATTTCTTCACTCAAACTTCACACTTCAGCAGCCGTATGCAAGCAGAGCGCAATCAATTATTTACCGCCCACACGGTCAAAGAAGCAGCCGTTTTGGTCGGTATTGTCTTGCATGAAGGAACGTGGCAAATTTTACTGACCAAAAGAGCTGATACCTTAAGGCAGCACACCGGGCAAATCGCCTTTGCCGGCGGCCGCAAAGATGCCCAAGACGACAGCCTAACGGCAACGGCGTTAAGAGAAGCTTATGAAGAAACCGCCATTCCGATTACCGTATGGCAAACTTTTACGCCGCTACCCTTTTATGACACACCTACCGGCTATCGTGTTACGCCTGTTCCGGCAATTTGCATCCAGCCCGTCAACCCCAAAGCCAATCCCGACGAAGTAGCTGAAATTTTTTATCTGCCTTTGGATTTCGCCTTAAACCTGCAAAACTACACATTCCGCCGGCTTCATCACAACAATCAAACCCTCGCCCTCCCCGCCCTGCCTTTCCAACGCTACGACATCTGGGGGCTGACCGCACTCATTCTATACGGACTGGCAGAACGTTATCAGCAATATTGCCAAGCTTTTAAATAAGACAAGGCCGTCTGAAATCAATATTCAGACGGCCTGATTTAATCCATTCTCTTTACGCAGCTTCTTCGAAATATTCGATACCTTCTCCGAACCATTTCATCTCATTGCGCAGGGCGACCACTTCGCCAATCACCATTAAAGCCGGACGCTCCGCTTCGGCAGCCAGCAAGCCCAAATCTTTCAGACGGCCTGTCCGCACGGTTTGATTCGGTAAAGTCCCATTGGAAATCACGGCGACAGGCGTAGAAGGCTGTCTGCCATAAGCCATCAGTTTTTCCGCAATCTCGGTCGCTTTAAGCGTCCCCATATAAATTACCAACGTTTGGCGGCTTAAAGCCAAAGTCTGCCAATCGGGCTGGTTGCCCTCGTGTTTGCTGTGGCCGGTTACAAATAACGCACTTTGCGCACAATCGCGATGGGTTAACGGAATACCGGCATAAGCAGTGGCACCAAGCGCGGCAGTAATGCCCGGCACAATGCGGTAAGCAATTCCGGCATGATGCAGGGTTTGCACTTCCTCCCCGCCGCGCCCGAACACAAAAGGATCGCCGCCTTTCAACCTCACTACGCGCTCGCCTTTTTGAGCGTGTTCAACCAATAGACGGTTGGTTTCTTCCTGCTGGACATGGTGTGCGCCGGCCCGTTTGCCCACGCTGATTTTCACCGCATCTTTACGCACCATCGCCAAAATCTCATCCGACACCAAAGCATCGTAAAACACGGTATCCGCAGCCTGAATCGCCTGCAAAGCATGTATGGTCAGCAAGCCCGGATCGCCCGGCCCTGCCCCCACCAAGACCACTTCGCCGCCAAACGGCGTTTCCCGGTTTAACTGCGTGATCAATTCGCGTTCCGCCGCCTCGATATTGTTTTGAGCCGCAAAAATACCGAAACGGCTGTCAAACAACTTTTCCCAAAAATAACGGCGTTGTTCGACATTATTCAGCGTTTGCTTAACCTTTTCGCGCCATTTACCGGCAATACGCGCCATCGTGCCCGTATGCAGCGGAATCAATGTCTCGATCATCTGCCGCCATTTCCGCGCCAATACAGGCGCAGTACCGCCGCTGGATATGGCTATCTTCAACGGCCCCCTATCCACCACGGCAGGCACGATAAACGAACACAAGTCCGCCGTATCCACCGTATTGCACAATTTCGCCCGTCGTTCCGCCGCTTCAAAAACACGGCGGTTAAACACACCGTCATCCGTCGCCGCAATAACGAAATATACCTCGTCCAACATGGCTTCTTCAAACAAGCCGCCCAGCCAAACTATTTTCCCTTCAGCCGCCCATTGCTGAAACTGCGGATTCAAAGTTTCCGCAACAACACGCACGCGCGCTCCGGCAGACAACAGACTTTCCGCCTTGCGCTCGGCAACCTTACCCGCACCTGCCAGTAAAACAGGGCGGTTTTTCAAATCGGCAAACAAAGGATAATGGCTCATGGTCGTGTTCTTGCTTTATCAATGATTATCCGCCGATATTAAAGGCCGTCTGAAAAAATAGGAAAGAATGGTTTCTGATTTTCTTATGGTGTTTGGTTATATGTCTGAAAAAACCGTCTTTCGAATAACAAAACATTCAGACGGCCTTTTTGAATTTCAATCATAAACCGAATTATTTTAGATATTTGCTATCAAACGGGGAACTTATTTTCCGCTCTTCCTACTAAAAAGTCTTAACAATTATCCATATCAACAACTTAAGTGATATTAATTTGTTAAGGCAATTTCAAAATATAATATTTAGAAGCGAATATACAGCATGACAACTGAAGCAAAAACAGCCCCTTTACCGACTATTCTCTTTAACAAGGCAGCCTATACCAACGGCGATGATGTTATTCTGAACATCTCCAATGCGACAGACAAAATCACCTCTGTTACCGTCAGCCATTTAGGTACAGAAATCCAAAAATTGGATCATCTGAACTCAACCACCGTCAAACTTTCTTCCGATATTTTTTCACCCAATTCAGGCTACGTCGTCAAAGTAGAAACCGTTGACAACACCGGCAACCACACCAGCAAAACACTGGGTTTGTCTGTCGAAGACGACTGGACCATTTTTCCCCGCTATGGCGTAGTGGCGGGATCTAACGATAATTCGGCAGAACGAAACAACTCCATGACCAATGACCAGCTCGCAGGCTATCAAAACAATATCGAGCAACTGGCACAAATGCACATCAACAATTATTTCTTCTATGATGTGTACGACACAACCTCCAATCCATTTCCAAACGTCAACAGCTTCAAGCAAGAATGGGCGACTTGGGCTGTCAACAACGGCCAACCCAACCCTCCCCAAATCGATACCCTACTGATTAAAAACCTCGTGAACAAAATTCACGAAAAAGGCGGCAGTGCCATGCTCTACAATATGCTTAACGCCGCCTCCAATGACGAACTCGATAACCCGGCCATCAAAGACATTTTAAATAATGTCAAACTCTACAATGCCCAAGAGCATTCCAACTTCGGCAAAGCCGGTGCAGAAACCAAAACATCCGTACAACAATTCGTCGATCCTGCCGACAAAAGCTGGCAAAACTATATCGTCAATACCATGATCAAAGCCCTGAAAACAGGCGGCTTCGACGGCTGGCAGGCCGATACCATGGGTGATAACCTCGTTTACAAAATACAAAACGGCCAAAAGACTGAAAACTTCAGAATGTCTGACGGTTATGACGATTTGTCAGCCGCGGCTGCGGAAAAGTTACACGATTACGGTCAAACTTATATGATCAACGACATCAGCACAGGCAGGGCCGATGTCTTATCCACCACCGGCATGGATGTTCCTTACTCAGAAATCTGGCCGCGCGATTTTAAAGATACAGCCGGAAATACCCATTATGAAAACCACAACTATGCCGAGCTTAAACGCTTGGTAGGCCGTCTGTACGATTACAATCACGTTTTCCCGATTATTGCCGCCTATACTCAAAAAGGTACCCACCCGGAAGATCATTCTTCCGAACTCAATCCGGACAACGAATTGCTGGTCGATGCCGTTATCGCAGCGAGTGGCGGCTACCACATGACTGTTGCCGCACTCAACAACCACCCGGATAAAAACGCACATGGTTTTGGTATTTTGCAAGATCCATACTATCCCGCTCAAACGCTCAAAACCAACGAAACCCTAGCCAAATCAGAATTCAACTATCAACAATTCATTACCGCCTATGAGGAGCTGCTTCGCGGCGAAGGCTTGGTTGAACTCAAAGACAGTCATGCCTCCATCGTAGCATCCGACGGCTACGACATGACTTCCACCTCAGGCGAAGGAGGCAAAGTTTATACATGGACCAAGGCCACCGCAGACGGCGGCCGAGTTGTCCAATTAATCAATCTCGCAGGCCTCGACAAAGACACCAATTGGAACAGCTCCAACCACCACACGCTGAATCTCGACAATCCTAAAGTCAGAATCCCGTTTGATATGGAAATCAGCGCAGAACAGGCCGAGCAAGCCATCGTACAACTGGCTTCCCCCGACTCAGACGATATATCCATGCACACATTGGAATCTTCCGTCATCTATGAAAACGGCAAACCGGTGGCACTGGAAGTCACCGTCCCGAGCCTGGATGTCTGGGATATGCTTTATGTCAGCAATTTAGGACAGGCAAGCGTCAGCCAAACCTTTGCCGACGGCAAAACCACATTCAACGGCACCCACGCCGACGACCATATCAAAGGTACTGAAAGCGAAGACATCATCTACGGTAACCGGGGCAATGATGAGATTCACGGCGGCAGCGGCAATGACAAATTGTCCGGCGGCACCGGCGACGACGTCATCAACGGCGATGCCGGCAGCGATATTCTCTACGGAGGCGGTGGCAATGACCATCTGAACGGCGGTTTAGACAATGACACGCTGTATGGCGGCGCCGGTAACGATACTATGTTGGGCGAAGCAGGTAACGATATCCTTCACGGAGGCGCTGGCAACGACACACTGTTTGGCGGCTTAGGGGACGATATATTGCACGGCGAAGCCGGTAACGATACCTATGTATTCAATCGCGGCGAAGGCTATGACACCATTTTCGACCATCACGGCACAAACGCCATCCAATTCGGCGTTGGCATTTCCCTCTCGGATCTGTCGCTCGAAACGGTCAACGAAAAAGACGGCACGACTTGGAACATCACCATTCGTGGCGAAAACAATCACAACGACCTCATCACCATCGACCACCAATATGCCGACATCCATACCGACGCCCAAGGTCAAAAAATCCCCTCAGTCAGCGAATTCCGCTTTGACGAAGGTACGTTCAACATTGACCAGTTAATGCATATTTTGGGTTAACCATTAAAATATCGGGCACCCTAAAGCCGGACTTTCAAAAAGAGTCCGGCTTTTCTTGCCTGCAACGCCACTTCCATTTTTCAGATGGCCTTTGCCTGCGTATAATATCGGTCTAATTTACAACTCAAACGAGCTTAGTCTAGCCATGACCGAATCCATCCGCCTGCCCGCTTCTACACTCAAGCCCTCTACCGTTGCCCTGCCCGGTTCCAAAAGCATCAGCAACCGCACGCTGCTCTTGGCAGCACTCTCCGACAACGTTTGCGAAATCCATTCTTTGCTCAAATCCGACGACACCGACCGAATGCTTGAAGCACTCGACAAACTCGGCGTGCAAATTGAATCTTTACCTGAAGGCCGTCTGAAAGTTCATGGCACCGGCGGCCGCTTTCCCAACCAATCCGCCGATTTGTTTTTAGGCAATGCCGGTACGGCATTCCGTCCCTTGACTGCCACACTTGCCGTTTTGGGCGGCGACTATCATCTGCATGGCGTACCGCGTATGCACGAACGCCCTATCGGCGATTTGGTCGACGCGTTGCGTATTGCCGGAGCGGACGTACAATATTTGGGCAATGAAAACTATCCGCCTCTTCAGATCGGCAAACGCCAAGACAACGGCGAGCGCGTTATTCCAATTAAAGGCAATGTTTCCAGCCAATTCCTGACCGCCCTGCTGATGGCTTTGCCCTTGACGGGACAAGCATTTGAAATCCACATGGTAGGCGAGTTGATTTCCAAACCTTATATTGACATCACGCTCAAGCTGATAGCGCAGTTCGGTGTGGACATCATCAATGAAGACTACCGTGTATTTAAAATCTCGGCCGGTGCCAAATATCATGCGCCCGAGCATTTATATGTAGAAGGCGATGCCTCCAGCGCGTCTTACTTCTTGGGTGCAGGCCTGATTGCCGGTACCCCCATCCGCGTAACCGGTATCGGCGCACACAGCATTCAAGGCGATGTTGCCTTCGCTCGCGAATTGGAGAAAATCGGTGCGGATGTCATTTGGGGCGAAAATTTTGTAGAAATTTCCCGTCCTGCCGAGCGCAAGGTTCAGGCTTTTGATTTAGATGCCAACCATATTCCTGATGCGGCCATGACCTTGGCCATTGTTGCATTGGCCACCAAACGGCCCTGCACCCTGCGCAATATCGGCTCATGGCGCGTCAAAGAAACCGACCGTATCGCTGCCATGGCAACCGAACTGTGCAAACTGGGCGCAGAAGTCGTTGAAGAAGCCGAAGCCATCCATATTACACCGCCCGAAACGCTTACCCCCGATGCCGTCATCGATACTTACGACGACCACCGTATGGCCATGTGTTTCTCGCTGGTTTCGCTTTTGGGCGTCCCCGTCATCATCAACGACCCAAAATGTACGCATAAAACTTTCCCCGAGTATTTCCAAGTTTTTGCATCATTGACCAACTAATTGATTATTCAACATTTCAGACGGCCTGTTGCATACAAAAAACACAGGCCGTCTGAAAAACAAAAATAAAACTATACTTTTTCTTAATTTGTGCGATAATAGCTAAATAAATTCTTAGCGATTCATATTTCCTTTCGGAGAGAAAACATGTCAGACGAAAAAAGCAAAGCCTTAGCCGCCGCCCTTGCCCAAATCGAAAAAAACTTCGGCAAAGGCTCCATCATGAAAATGGACGGCAGCCAACAGGAAGAAAACCTTGATGTTATTTCCACCGGCTCCCTCGGCGTGGACTTGGCGCTCGGCGTCGGCGGCCTGCCCCGCGGCCGTGTGGTTGAAATTTTCGGCCCGGAATCCTCCGGTAAAACCACACTCTGTCTCGAGGCCATTGCCCAATGCCAAAAAAATGGCGGCATTTGCGCATTCATCGATGCCGAGCATGCTTTTGACCCGATTTACGCCCGCAAACTCGGCGTAAAAGTCGAAGAACTCTATCTCTCCCAACCTGATACCGGTGAACAGGCATTGGAAATATGCGATACCTTGGTACGCTCCGGCGGTATCGATATGGTCGTTGTCGACTCCGTAGCCGCACTTGTACCTAAAGCCGAGATCGAAGGCGAAATGGGCGACAGCCACGTCGGCCTGCAAGCCCGCCTGATGAGCCAAGCCCTGCGCAAACTCACCGGCCACATCAAACGCACCAATACATTGGTTGTTTTCATTAACCAAATCCGTATGAAAATCGGCGTGATGTTCGGCAGCCCTGAAACCACAACCGGCGGTAACGCGCTCAAATTCTATGCCTCCGTCCGCCTCGACATCCGCCGTACCGGTCAGATTAAAAAAGGCGATGACGTGATTGGTAACGAAACCAAAGTCAAAGTCATCAAAAACAAAGTTGCGCCTCCATTCCGTCAAGCCGAATTCGATATTCTTTACGGCGAAGGCATCAGCTGGGAAGGCGAATTGATCGACTTGGGCGTCAAACATGACATCGTTGAGAAATCCGGTGCATGGTACAGCTACAACGGCGCAAAAATCGGCCAAGGTAAAGACAATGTACGCGTTTGGCTGAAAGAAAACCCTGATATCGCCAACGAAATCGATGCCAAAATCCGTGCGGCAGTCGGTATCAATGTCGATATTACCGAAGGCAAATTGGACGACACCGACGGCGAACGTCCTGAAGAATAAGTCTGTTTGAAATTAAAGGTTAAAGACCAAATAAAGGCCGTCTGAAATCTGACCATTAATCGGATTTCAGACGGCCTTTATTTAATATAGTTTAGAGTCCTAATGCCTGAGCGTGAAACTCAATATGCGAATCAATAAAGCTGGCAATAAAGAAATAATCATGGCCATAGCCCGGACGGACTTTATATTGGATATTGAAACCTTTCTCTCGTGCTGAGCGGACAAACCCTTCGGGTTGCAGGACTTCAGGGTACAAAGCATCTTCACTACCGACATCAATCAAAACAGGCAATTTAGGCGAGGCCGTCTGAAGCAGTTCTGTACTGTCATAGCGTTTCCATGTTTCCACGTTTTGACCCAAATAAGCTGAAAACGCCTGCCTGCCGCCTTCCGTATCGATTGGATGACATAAAGGCGCAAAGGCAGAAACCGCAACATATCGGCCAGGATGCTTCAAAGCCAAATGCAGCGCGCCATGCCCGCCCATGCTGAAACCTGCAATGCTTCGCTCTTGCGTTACCGGAAAATGATGCTCGATCAAATCAGGCAATTCTTGGCTGATATAGCTTTCCATTTGATAATGCTGCGCCCAAGGTGCTTCAGTTGCATTGACATAAAATCCGGCGCCCTGTCCAAGATAATGCTCTTCACTGTCGGCAACATGCTGACCGCGTGGCGAGGTATCCGGAAAAACCACAATAATATTCCATTGTGCCGCAAAACGTTGGATTCCGCTTTGCCGAACCAATTCAGAACCATCACTATTTAAGCCGGAAAGAAAATATAAAACAGGCGCGGGATAACCTTTTAAGACTTGTGGCGGCAGATAGACATCAAATACCATATCCGTCCGGCAGGTTTGAGAAAAATGGCGGTAGCGTTCCTGATGCCCGTTAAACATCTTTCTGCGTTCCAGCAAATGCAATTCTGAATTTTTCATTTTATTCCTTGTAAGGAAACAACAATAAGCAGAATGTTAGCGCAAAACCCACCCGTCGTGTTGCTCTCCCATCTTTTTAAGGCGACCCAATCTACTTTAATCAAGGCTTGCCAATCATGCGAAATCATTACGCCGACAGCATTTAAAATCTATACACAATCTCTGTGGATAAATCTGTTGATAAGCTTTGGGTAATCGTAAAATTTTCTTTAGGAACAAACCAAATCTTAAATTGACTAAAATTTAATCAAATAAAATTCAATAAAATCAAATAGTTATATTTATAAGATTTTACTATAATCATACAGTGAAAATTTATAGGTAAAACAAGGTTATGCGGCTTTGTGCATAAATTAGGGTTGACATCCCTAAAAATCGCCCCGAATCAAAAGCTGCGTAAAACAACGGCCTATTTCATCAGATGCCATTCAAAAGACACGCGGCCATACATTTTGCGTTACAATACGCACTTATTTTTAAGAAAGAAAAATACGCCATGAAAGCCTCCCAGTTCTTCATTTCCACCCTTAAAGAAGCTCCTGCCGAAGCCGCACTTGCCAGCCACAAGCTGATGATTCGTGCCGGTTTGATCAAAGCCAACGCATCCGGTCTTTATACTTGGATGCCGATGGGTCTGCGCGTATTGCGCAAAGTTGAAAATATCGTGCGCGAAGAAATGGCCCGCGCAGGTAGCGTGGAGCTGCTGATGCCGGTGGTACAACCTGCCGAGCTGTGGCAGGAATCCGGCCGCTGGGAGTTTTACGGTAAAGAACTGCTGCGCCTGAAAGACCGTCATGACCGCGATTTCTGCATGGGTCCGACTTGTGAAGAAGTCATTGCCGACATCGTACGCAAAGAAGTCAACAGCTATAAACAACTGCCGAAAAACTTTTACCACATCCAAACCAAATTCCGCGATGAAGTGCGTCCGCGCTTCGGTGTGATGCGTGCGCGCGAGTTCGTCATGAAAGACGCTTATTCCTTCCATGCCGACTATGCCTCGCTTCAGACGACCTATCAAGATATGTACGACGCTTATTGCCGTATCTTCACCCGTTTGGGTTTGGAATTCCGTCCTGTTGCTGCGGATACCGGCAGCATCGGCGGTACCGGCTCTCACGAATTCCAAGTATTGGCTGAAAGCGGCGAAGACGTTATCGCATACAGCGATACTTCCGATTACGCCGCCAATATCGAGCTGGCACCGACTTTGCCGCTTAAAGGCGAACGCGCCGCCGCTCAGGCCGAATTGACCAAAGTACATACGCCAAACGTCAAAACCATTGAGTCTTTGGTTGAATTCCTCAATATTCCGGTTGAACAAACCCTTAAATCCATCGTAGTCGAAGGCGAAAACGAAGGCGAACTCGTCCTGCTGCTGTTGCGTGGCGACCATGAGTTTAACGATATTAAGGCAGAAAAACTGGCCGGCGTGAAATCACCGCTGACCATGGCAAGCCCTGCCGCAATTGTTGAACAGTTCGGTGCAAACGGCGGCTCTCTCGGCCCTGTCAACTTCAAAGGCAAAGTCTATGCGGATTTCGCCACCGAAAAAGGCGCAGACTGGGTTATCGGCGCGAACGAAGACGACTACCACTATACCGGCTTCAACTTCGGCCGAGATGCTGCCGAGCCTGAATTTGTCGATTTACGCAATGTCATCGAAGGCGATATCAGCCCTGACGAACAAGGCCGTCTGAAACTGGCGCGCGGTATTGAAGTCGGCCATGTCTTCCAATTGCGCGACAAATATACCCAAGCCATGAATGTCAGCTTCTTGGACAATAACGGAAAATCCCAAATCATGGAAATGGGATGCTACGGTATCGGTATTACCCGCGTTGTTGCCGCCGCCATCGAGCAAAACAATGACGAAAAAGGCATTGTTTGGACCAAAGCAATGGCGCCGTTTGAAGTTGTGATCGTGCCGATGAACTACAAAAAATCAGAAGCTGTACGCGAAGCCGCTGACAAAATCTATGCCGAGCTTTTGGCTGCCGGTGCAGATGTATTGTTGGATGACCGCGACGAACGTGCGGGCGTATTGCTGAATGACTCCGAGCTGTTGGGTATTCCTCACCGCATCGTCATCGGCGATCGCGCCTTAAAAGAAGGTAATGTCGAATATGCCGAACGCCGTGACAATCAGGCTCAAGCCGTTGCAGTCTCAGAAGTTGTTACCAAAGTTTTGGCCGCATTGAACGCTTAAGTTTTTTCAATGATAAAAAGGCCGTCTGAAACTGATTATTTCGTTTCAGACGGCCTTTTTCTGTTTTAATAAATAATATTTTTTCCGTAACTCTCTAATATTTCTTTGATTTTTAAAATGGTTTCTTTAGGCGGCGGATGTACGCCTTTTAACTTGTATTCGTCACCGCACAAAGCCCATTTGTGTGCGCCCAATTCGTGATACGGTAAAAGCTCGACCATTTCGACATTATCCATATCACCGATAAACTCGCCCAATAAATGCGCCGACCGCTCATCATCGGTATAACCGGGAACAACCACATAACGCACCCGCATCGGCTGATTGCGTTCGGCAAGATAGCGCGCGAATTTCAGCGTTTTGGTATTGGGAATACCGACGAGCACTTTATGAATTTCAGGATCGATTTGTTTCAAGTCGAGCATGACCAAATTGGTATGATCGAGCAAATCATCCAAAATCGAATCATAGTGCAAAGCATAGCCATTACTGTCGAGACAGGTATGGATATCGTGTTCCCGACAGGCCGTAAACCAATCGCGTACAAACTCATATTGCAATAACGGCTCGCCGCCGGTTGCCGTTACGCCTCCGCCTGTCGCACGCAAATAATGGCGATAGGTCATGACCTGCTTCATCACGGTTGCCACATCCAATTCCTGCGCCTGCTCGGTATGCAAATCCCAAGTATCGCGATTATGGCAATAAAGGCAACGCATCAGACAACCTTGCAAAAAGAGAACATAGCGCAAACCCGGACCATCGACAGCGCCGCAAGATTCAATCGAATGAATAATGCCTTTGCCGTTATAGTGGCGGTGACCAAGATTTTTCAGTTCCGGCTCGGGAGTGATCGCAAAAGTCGTGGACATAGTGTTCGGCTCAAAAATAATTTTGCTGATGTGAATTGTACGATAATAAAGGCCGTCTGAACATTTCAGACGGCCTTGGAGCTTTGTTTCAAAACAAACCAAATGCAAATTTAGCTTTTGGTTTGTTTCTCAACCCGGATTACATGGTTTCAGTGAACGTACGGGTAATCACGTCAAGCTGTTGTTCGCGGGTCAGCGAGTTAAAGCGAACCGCATAGCCGGACACGCGAATGGTCAACTGTGGATATTTCTCCGGATGATGCATCGCATCTTCCAAAGTTTCGCGGTTCAATACGTTGACGTTCAAGTGTTGGCCGCCCTCCACTTCTCCTTCTTCATGGTGGAAATAACCGTCCATCAAACCGGCAAGGTTGCGTTCACGAGAATGCTCATCTTTACCCAACGCGCCGGGAATAATAGAGAAGGTGTAGGAAATACCGTCTTTGGCAAACTCAAATGGCAGTTTGGCTACGGAAGTCAATGAAGCGACTGCACCGTTGACATCGCGGCCGTGCATTGGGTTTGCACCCGGACCAAACGGAGCGCCTGCACGGCGGCCGTCCGGAGTATTACCGGTTTTCTTACCGTAAACAACGTTGGAAGTAATGGTCAACACAGACTGAGTCGGAGTGGCGTTGCGGTAAGTTTTGTGGGTGGCCACTTTTTTCATGAAGCGTTCCACCAAGTCGCAGGCGATGTCGTCCACGCGGTCGTCATTGTTACCGAATTGTGGGTATTCGCCTTCGATTTCGAAGTCGACAGCAATACCGTTTTCGTCGCGAATCGGTTTGACTTTGGCGTACTTAATGGCGGACAGCGAGTCGGCGGCCACAGACAAACCGGCAATACCGCATGCCATAGTGCGTTTCACATCACGGTCATGCAACGCCATCAGCGCGGCTTCGTAGCTGTATTTGTCGTGCATGTAGTGAATAATGTTCAGCGCGGTAACGTATTGGGTTGCCAGCCAATCCATGAATTTGTCCATGCGCTCAAAGACAGTGTCGTAGTCCAAAACTTCGTCCATAATCGGCTCGGTTTTCGGACCAACCTGCTCTTTAGATTTCTCGTCCACCCCGCCGTTGATTGCATACAGCAGGGTTTTTGCCAAGTTGGCGCGTGCGCCGAAGAACTGCATTTGTTTGCCGACCACCATCGGGCTGACGCAGCAGGCAATGGCGTAGTCGTCGCTGTTGAAGTCAGGGCGCATCAAATCGTCGTTTTCGTATTGGATGGACGAAGTATCGATGGATACTTTGGCACAGAATTCTTTAAAGCCTTGCGGCAGTTGTTCTGACCACAATACGGTGATGTTTGGCTCAGGAGACGGACCCATGTTGTACAGGGTGTGCAGCACGCGGAAGTTGGTGCGCGTTACCAAGGTACGGCCATCCAAGCCCATACCGCCGATGGATTCGGTTGCCCAAATCGGGTCGCCGGAGAAGAGTTGGTCGTATTCCGGCGTACGCAGGAAACGAACCATACGCAGTTTCATTACCAAGTGGTCGATAAATTCTTGCGCTTGGGTTTCGGTAATCACACCGTTTTTCAGGTCGCGTTCAATGTAAATATCCAAGAATGAAGATACACGGCCGAAGGACATCGCTGCGCCGTTTTGAGATTTAACGGCGGCAAGGTAGGCGAAGTAAGTCCATTGGATGGCTTCTTGTGCATTTTTTGCAGGGCCGGAAATGTCGTAGCCGTAAGAAGCCGCCATTTCTTTCATTTGACCCAAGGCTTTGTATTGTTCGTTGATTTCTTCGCGACGGCGGATGACTTCTTCCAAGTCCACACCGTTTTCCAAATCGGCTTGCAGTGAGTTGAACTGGTTGAGTTTGTCTTTCATCAAGAAGTCGATACCGTACAATGCCACGCGGCGGTAGTCGCCGATAATACGGCCGCGGCCATAAGCATCCGGCAGGCCGGTAATCACGCCTGATTTACGGCAACGGCGGATGTCGGGCGTATAAACGTCAAACACGCCTTGGTTGTGGGTTTTGCGGTATTTGGTGAAAATTTCGCTGACTTCGGGATTCAATTCGACGTTGTACACTTTGCACGCGTCTTGCACCATTTTCAAACCGCCAAACGGCATGATCGAGCGTTTCAAAGGCTCGTCTGTTTGCAGGCCGACAATAGTTTCCAAATCTTTGTCGATATAGCCTGGAGCATGGCTGGTAATGCCGGAGACGATTTGCGCGTCGATTTTATACGGCTCGTGCGTACGGTTTTCAACCTTGATGCCTTCCATCACTTCCGCCCACAGCTTGGTTGTGGCTTCGGTTGCAGGTGCTAAGAATGAAGCATCACCCTCATATGGCGTGTAGTTTTTTTGAATAAAATCGCGGACATCTACGTTGGTTTCCCAGTTGCCACCGACAAAACCTTCCCAAGCGGCAGGACGTTGCTGAACATCATTTGACATATCAAGCTCCTAATTTTATTGAAAATATAGACTGTAAATTTTCTGAAAGGATAACATCAATACCCATTTATTTACAGGGGTTTTTGTGAAATAAAATTACAGATTTGGTTTTTCTTGATTTACGTCAATGAGAATAATTGTTACTTGGCACTACATCTCACTTTCCAAACATTCGTACTTCAAAACGGCGTAAAATACAAAATTCAGCCCTGAAGGCAGACGTCTTTCAGGGCTGATTTTTTATTGCATTGCATATATAAAGGCCGTCTGAAACATTCAGACGGCCTTTATTCACTTCATCAATTAAGCAAACGGATGGTGCAAAACGATGGTTTCTTCACGGTCAGGACCGGTTGAAACAATGGCCACAGGCGCGCCGCAAACTTCTTCAATACGTTTCAGGTAAGCTTTAGCGTTTTCAGGCAGCTTGTCGTACTCTTTCACGCCGAAAGTCGACTCGCTCCAGCCCGGCATGGTTTCGTAAATCGGTTTGCAGGTTTCCACCGCGTCAGAGCCGCAAGGCAGAATGTCGGTTTTGCTGCCATCAGGCAATTCATAGCCTACGCAGATATTGATGTTTTCAATACCGTCCATCACGTCCAGCTTGGTAATGCACATGCCGGAAATACCGTTAACTTGAATGGAGCGTTTCAACGCAGCCGCGTCAAACCAACCGCAACGACGCGCACGACCGGTTACGGAGCCGAACTCATGACCGCGCTCAGCCAATCCCGCGCCCACTTCATCAAACAATTCAGTCGGGAATGGGCCGGAACCCACGCGGGTCGTATAGGCTTTAACAATACCCAAAACGTAATCCAGCATTTGCGGACCTACGCCTGCACCGGCAGAAGCAGCACCTGCCAGGCAGTTGGACGAAGTTACAAACGGATAAGTACCGTAGTCGATGTCCAGCAACGTACCTTGTGCGCCTTCAAACAACAGGCTTTCGCCTTTGCGGTTTTTCTCGTTCAAAACACGGGAAACATCGGTAATCATCGGTGTAATGCGCGGCGCAACTTTTTCGATGACCGCCATCACGTCTTCAAGTTTTACCGGCTCGGCATGGTGCAGGTGTTGCAGCTGGACATTGTAATAGGCCAAAACAGCTTCCAGTTTTTCAACCAGTTTTTCAGGATGCAACAAGTCCACCACGCGAATCGCACGACGGGCAACTTTATCTTCATAAGCCGGGCCGATGCCGCGGCCGGTTGTACCAATCTTGCTTTTACCGCGTGAAGCTTCGCGTGCTTGATCAAGCGCAATGTGGTAAGGCAGAATCAATGGGCAGGTCGGCGCAATTTTCAGACGGCCTTCAACGTTTTTCACACCGGCGGCTTTCAATTCGTCGATTTCACCCAACAATGCTTCAGGAGAAACCACGACACCCGAACCGATGAAGCAGTCTAAAGTCTCATGCAAAATGCCGCTTGGAATCAGGCGCAAAATGGTTTTTTTGCCGCCGACGACCAAAGTATGGCCGGCATTGTGGCCGCCTTGGAAACGTACAACACCGCTGGTTTCTTCCGCCAGCCAGTCAACAATCTTACCTTTGCCTTCATCACCCCATTGGGCACCGATTACGACAACATTTTTAGCCATAGCTATCTAACCTTATTTCAGATACAAAATTTCAAAATAAAACTCAATCGTTCAAATCGATTACTTTCCAAACGCCGTCCACTTGTTTCAGACGGCCTGTAACCTCTTCCGAACCGTTGTAGCCGATACCGTAATCGATAACGACACATTGTCCTTGTTCGCGCAAAGCATCTACCGCTTCTTGAACCGCAGGCATGTCTTTGATATCGACCGCCACCACGGACTCCCGTCCGATAGCGGGAAGGCGGCCGATAAAGCTGCGCAAATCAAAACTGAATCCGGCAGCAGGGCGCGCGCGTCCGAAGTATCCGCCCAATCCGTCATAACGGCCGCCGCGTGCCACGGCATCATAAAGATTTGAACCATAGGCCGCGTAAAGCAAGCCGGTATGGTAATTGTCAACGCGCAATTCCGACAAATCGATATGCACTTTTTGATTTGGGAACGCATCGCATACAGCCTGCAATTCATCCAGCGCCGCACTGACTGCGGATAATTCCGGTAATTTCTCACGGGCCAAAGTCAGCACTTCGCGACCGCCGTACAGTCGGGGCAACAGTGAAAACGCTTTTGCCCACATGCCGTCGAGTTTCCATTCTTTGACCAACTGGCTGACAGCTTCGGCATCTTTGTCCTGCATCAATGACAACAGGGTTGCCGATTGCTGCTCATCCAAATGCGCAGCATTCGCCAATGCGCGGAATACGCCGATATGACCCAATGAAAGCAAAACTTCGCCCATGTCGGCAATTTTCATGCTTTTCAGCATCAAATCAATCAATTCGATGTCTGCTTCAATGCCTTCCAAGCCGTACATTTCCGCACCGGCCTGCAAAGGCTCGCGCATATTGAGCAATCCGTCAGGCCGCGCATGAAGCACCGAACCGGCATAGCACAAACGGTTGATGCCTTGATTGGCGGAAAGCAAGTGGGCATCAATGCGCGCCACCTGCGGCGTAATATCCGCGCGGATACCGAGCTGGCGGCCGCTGAGCTGATCGACGACCAAAATGGTTTTCAAAGACAAACCGGCATCGATATGCGTCAATAAGGAATGGCTGTATTCCATCAACGGCGGCTGTACCAATTCGTAACCATGCACGCGGAACAAAGCCAACAGCCGCTCACGGGCGCTTTCCAATTGTCGCGCATTGGTCGGCAATACGTCGGCGACGTGTTCAGGAAGCTGCCAAGACTTCATGAGAATCTACCTCTGTTTTTTTGTAAACATAAAGGGCTGCTTAAATTTAAAACCAAATCAGCCTGACGACTGAAATTTTCCTGAATGCATCAACGGCAAATCCGATGCGGCTTCAACAAAACTGATTTTAAATTTAAACAGCCCCTGAGTAACGGCTTCAAACCGTCGAGTTATTAAAATCAGACTTTACCATATTAAAACGAATTTTGCACCCTGTTTACAGAGAACGTAAAAAACATTAAAAACAAAGGCCGTCTGAAAACCAAATGCATAGCTGCATCATTTTCAGACGGCCTTATTCATGCCTGAACAACTCGACGCTTAGCGCCAGTAACGCCACCAAGGCATATCGTCAGATCGCCATTCGTGTTGCAAGAACGGGCTTTGTGGGAAGTTGGTTTCCAAAACGCGGCGTGTATCGGCAGCAAGTTGCGGCTTATCCAGTTTTTTGTACGCCAATTCCATCATCGCCAAAGCTTCTTCGACGTAACGGGTATTTTGGTAGCGGCTGACGATTTTTTGCGCACGGTTGACCGCTGCAACATAAGCACCGCGTTTCATGTAATAACGCGCCACAGACATCTCGTTACCGCCCAAAGCGTCCACCAGCTTGGCCATACGCTCGGTTGCATCGGCAGCGTATTTGCTGTTTGGATAACGTTGCACCAGCTCGGCAAACGCCTGGTAAGCATCGCGGTTGGCTTTCGGGTCGCGGTCGGACCAGTCTTGGGAAGCCAGCTTGTTCAAGAAAGACTGGTCTTCGTTAAACAGGACCAAACCTTTCAAGTACAGCGCGTAGTCCATATTCGGATGTTGCGGATGATGGCGTTGGAAGCGCGCAATGGCAGCCAAGGCTTTTTCCGGCTCATCGTCTTTATAATAGGCATACGCCGTATCCAACTGGGACTGCTGGGCATAGCGGCCGTTTGGAAAACGGGATTCTAAAATTTCGTATAACTTGACAGCTCGCGTATAATTGTTGCTGTTCAACTCGTCTTGCGCTTCGGCATAAAGCTTTTCCACACTCCAATCTTGAGTAATTTGGGCGTCTTTATCGATTGTGCCTTTATTTGCGCAGGCACTCAGTGCCAAACCTAAAGAAACTACTAAAAGAATTTTTTTCATGCAGAATACTTCCTTTGATAACGAAGCCGATTATAGCGATGATTTAGACTTTCCGTCATCCCCCGAAACAGAAAGTTGTGTTAATTTGACCGTTCCGCTCGAAATGGCGGGCGGAAGGCTGGATGCCGTATTGGCCAAACTCATGCCCGACTACTCGCGCAGCCGCCTGAGTTCGTGGATTAAAGAGGGTGCAGTCATTGTAAACGATAAGCCCGCTCAACCCAAAGACAAAATGATAGGCGGTGAATTGATTGCCGTTACGGTACGTCCGAGCGAAGAAAACCTCGCGTTCACGCCCGAACCGATGGATTTGGATATCATTTATGAAGACGATACCGTCATCGTCATCAACAAACCGGCCGGATTGGTCGTCCATCCTGCTGCAGGCAACTGGAGCGGCACCCTGCTCAACGGCCTGCTGGCGCACTGTCCTGAATTAAGCCAAGTGCCGCGTGCGGGCATCGTACACCGTTTGGACAAAGAAACCAGCGGCCTGATGGTGGTCGCCAAGACCCTGCCGGCGCAAAACTCACTGGTTCAACAGCTTCAAGAGCGCACAGTCAAACGCATTTACCGCGCAATCGCCAACGGCATCGTTCCTTTTGACGGCAAAATCGAAACCCAAATCGGCCGCGATCCGCACAACCGCCTGAAAATGGCAGTCGTCAAATTCGGCGGCAAACCTGCCATCACCCACGTCAAAGTGTTGGAACGTTATCTGGCACACAGCTACATCGAATGCTCGCTAGAAACCGGCCGCACGCACCAAATCCGCGTCCATATGCGCGAAGCCAACCATCCGCTGGCCGCCGACCCTGTTTACGGCAACCTGCGCCACCCGTGCAGCGACGCGGTTAAAGAAGCCGTCAAAGCCCTCGGCGCGCGCCAAGCCCTGCATGCCTACCGCTTGAGCTTTGTCCATCCGAAAACCGGCGAAACCGTTTCTTTTGAAGCACCTATACCTGACGATATGTACCACCTGCTTTCCGTCCTGCGTTTGGAAGCCGGTTTGGATTCGTCTTTAAGTAATGAGGAAGAATGGCAGGAGAAATTCGGCACGGACGATGACGACGATTGGAATGAAGACGACTACGATGTCGAAGTCGTTTATGTAAGGGATTAAACCCATTTTTCAGACGGCCTAAAATATTATTTGAGGCCGTCTGAAATCAATCCGTTCCAATATTTCAGCGATTAAAGATTTTATGAAAACCATCACAGAAACCCTAAACCTCGCCCCGCAAGGCAAGAATTTTTTGACTGCCGACTGGCCTGCCCCTGCCAATGTTAAAACGCTTATTACCACGCGCAACGGCGGTGTCAGCGAAGGTGTATATCGCAGCCTGAATGTCGGTTCGCACGTCGGCGACAATCTGCAAGCCGTGCTCCGCAACCGTGAAATCGTGCAGGAACAAGTCGGTCTGCCTGTTGCCTACCTTAATCAAATCCACAGCACCATTGTTGTAAATGCCGCTGAAGCATTAGGCAATACGCCTGATGCCGATGCCTCGGTGGATACGACGGGGACGGTCGCCTGCGCTTCAATGACTGCCGATTGCCTGCCTGTCTTGTTTTGCGACAAAGCAGGGACGGTGGTTGCTGCAGCCCATGCGGGTTGGCGCGGTTTGGCCGGCGGCGTTTTGCAAAACACCATTGCGGCAATGAAGGTCGAGCCGTTGGAAATCATGGCCTATCTCGCCCCTGCCATCGGCCCTGATGCGTTTGAGGTAGGGCAAGATGTATTTGATGCGTTTTGCACACCCATGCCGGAAGCTGCCGATGCGTTTGAAGACATCGGCGGCGGCAAATACCTTGCAGACATTTACGCTTTGGCGCGCATAGTTCTGCACCGCGAAGGCGTGAACATGATTTATGGCGGCACCCATTGCACCGTTTTGGAACGCGATACTTTCTTCTCCTACCGCCGCGACGGACAAACCGGCCGCATGGTCAGCCTGATCTGGTTGGAAAAATAAGATTTATGCCATCAAAGACAAGGCCGTCTGAAATACTTTCCGTTTACGGTTTCAGACGGCCTAAACATTATTCGTTATAATCCGACGATACCGTAACCGGTTTCAACGAAGGAATATCCAATGAAAAAAATCCTATTGCCTGCACTCGCCCTATTGCTTGC
>NZ_JBQCXF010000032.1:0-20676 GCF_051956635.1 Neisseria sp. P0022.S010
TTTCCACGCACGCGCAGTGGCCTGCGGGATTTCGCACATCAAGGCCGCCGTTTCCAAAGTTTGCTCGCCGCTCACATAGAGCCGGCGTAACTTTTCACGGATTTCTTGCGGGTGAGCCATAATTACAATCCCATTTTCGCTTTAAGCAATTCCCAGCCGACCGTAATCACGCCGCCGCCCAGTGCGCCGAATGTAATGGCCGTGCGTTTCGTGTCTTGGCGAATTTGTGCAATTTCCGCCTGCATTTCCTTCTGATTTTTCAGAGTTTGATCAGTCTTGTTTTCAATACGCGCCAAGGCTTCCAAAATCGGGTCTTTCATGATTTGTCCGCTTTCCTGTCCAGTTTTTCGTTTACTTTTTCCAACTTGTTTTCGATGCGTCCCAAAGAAGCTGCGATATTGTCGCGGTCTGCCTTGGCATCTTGCTTGGTGTGATAAGAGAGCTTGACCGCGTGCAGCTCTTCTTTAAGGTCATCGATACGCTTGTCCGCCTCTTTCAAACGGCCTGAAATGCCGTTGACCCAAAACCAAAACGCCGCCGTCGCAATTGGCCAAAGAGTTTTAAAACCAAATTCAAAGTCCATTTAAAACCCCTTTAAACCAGCACATCGCCGAATACGATACGGACGGAGTAGCCGTTAGGACGATTGCTGGTAATTTCGAGTCCATCCCCATCGTTACAAACGCAGTAATACGCTGAAATCGTCTGCCAAACTGCACGTTTAAAAGTGTCGTAGCTTGTATTTGGATATTCGAGATTAAAGGTCGTCTGAAAATCCTTATCCATGCGTACCGCGTACTCAATACCGGCCTTATCCAACAGGTCGGAAACATGAATGACAAACGGCTCTTGCTCGCGTGCGCGGCTCAATCCCAGCTCTAAATCCGCATGGCGGCAGGCGACCGTACGTTGTACCAACTCACGATAAGTCGTCATCGCGCGCCCTCCGAACCGTCAACTGCCGCTTGACTGTTGACCCAGTTGCGCCAAGCCTGATTTTGGTTTTCCAGTTCCGAAACATAGCCGCCAAACTCGGCGGCGTGTTCGAGCAGCGTGGCCGTTTTACCGTCTTTCGGCGGATTCGGGCGCACCGGCGCAACCATCAACGCAGCGGGCGGTGTCGGCATGACCGCCTTTTCGACAATCTTAATTTCCGTAGCCGAGGGCGCGGGCGTAGAGGCGCAGGCTGTGAGAGCCAAGGCCGTCAATACAACCGCCGCCTGCTTTTTGGCGGTCTTGAGTAAGCGCATTTTCGATTTCCTTTTTGTTTTCCGTTTTCAGACGGCTGACTTCCGCCTGCTTTTGTGCCAATTCCACACCGACGGCATGCGCCTTGGCTTCAGATTGTTTTGCTTCTTCGCGGGCTTGTTCCAGCTCGCGTGCGTAGTTTTGCGCCGACAGACGCAATGCTTCCGACTTGTCTTTTTCCATCTTATCGATGACTGCCTGCTGTTCTTGGTATGCCGTCTTGTACCCTTGCTTGTACGATGCCACCAAAATCAGCACTAAGATGGCAGCCAAGCCACTCAACACCCATTTATTCGTCAACAGTTTGAGCGTCATTCTCAACCTCCTGACGTTTGACGCTGACAAACGAACGCGCCACCGCATAGCCGCCGACAATTCCCAAATACACCGCCCAAATCTCCGCCGACGGATCGGGCAACATCACAAATTTAAACGTCCCAGCCGCGCAGGCAACATTTGCCCACAGCTTCGAGTGCGACACATTGCCTGTCGCAGGGTTTTTAAAAATATCCAAAATACGCATTGCTATTCCACACTTTTGGTTTGCAGGTGCCGTTTCAGCATTTCCCGATAATTGGCCAGTTCGCCCTCCGCAAATTCAAACGCAGGTTTGCGCGACCATTGCTCAATCATCTTTTCGTAAAACTCAACCTGTCCCATGATTAACGACGATTCTTGCGTTTACGCGCCGCGCGTTTGGCAGCCGCCACGCCCGACTTACCCATGCGCATAGACGGATGTTGTTTCAAATAGCCAATACTGGCAGGCTTAATCTCAAATTCAGGCATCGGCGGTTTCAACACAGACAGAGCCAAAGCAATCAAAGACTTTTTCATACCTTCGCCGCTCCCAATTCCACCGCAATCGCGTCTGCAATCACGCGGCAGATGCCCCATTTAGTAGCCTTAAACAAAGCCAAATCAGTGTCGTTACTGATAAAAAACGGCTCAAACACAATGCCACCGGCCTGCGCATAAGCCAGGCGCGAATGCTGGCCCGCATTGTCGGGTTTAAAGCCGTCTTCGCCGCGCAGTTTCCAGCCGGTCGCCTTCGCAACAGCCTTGCTCAACACCTGACACCAGCGTTTGTTTTTCGGCGTACTCAAAGCCTCAATGCCAGTGGCCGTTTTCGCGGCCGCCGCGTTGGTATGGAACTCAATCGCCACATCCGAGCCGCGAATCAGCTTAACCGCTTCACGCAGCGGCATATTGCCTTTGCCTTCGCCGTCGGTGCGTACGGTCAGGCCGTAATCGTTACGCAAGATTGAAGCCACAATATTGCGCATATCCTGCGCCAAGTCCGCCTCACGGTCGCTTCCGTTGACCGCGCCCGGGTCGGTGTTGCTGTGGCCTGCGGTTAAAGTTACAGTTTTGCCCATTAGCATCTCCAAGTTAAATCACGATTTATTTTCAAAACCTTATTTAACCTTTTCAGACGGCATAAGACGGTCGGCACAAATGCACTTACTATCCCGCAAACAAAAAAAGCCCCGCATAAAGCAGGGCAAAGGTCCACTCACAAGAAACACACAACACAATCAAGCTGCAAATAAATCCGTCTGCGCTCTTGCCGCCGCCTCGCGGTCGGCCTCTTTCAAAATGTAACGGATATTTCGCGTAGAAAGCCGATGAGCCAACACCAGCTCGCGCACAATAACCAAATCGCTCAAACCTTCCGCGCTCATCGCATCATACTGGCGGCGGATAAATCGGTTGCGAAGTTCGCGCATTGCATCCCAGCAACGCGGAATCGCCAAGAAAGGCTGACCGGCATATGCTCGCTCTAATCGTCCCGCAGCATCTTCGCCGATGTCCTCGACCAGTTGCGCGTGTAAGATTCGGCTTTGGCGCGTATTGCGGCGGCGGTTGGATATCGGATAATTCGTTCCGCCCCATACCTTGACCATGTGAAATGTCGCCTCCAGCCCGATGACCGTAATCATCGCCACCACGCTCTGCGGCAGAAGATGTTTCACATCCTCAAAATCCTGCTCCGTCATCTCCCAACTTACGCTCATTCCTATGCCTCCTTTTTCTTACGGTTCGCCGCAATCTGCAACGCCGCCACCAACTTGTGCATATTGCCGTCTGACAACCATTCCACGCGGTCAACCTTAAACATCTTTTTCGCCGTACCGTGCGCATAATTCCAAGTCCAGCCGTTATCCAGCAGCAGGGCTTCGATTTTGCGCATCATCGGGTCAGCGGAGCTTCGGCGGTTCGGCCGTCGACCTGCCGTTTTCTTCGGCGCAAACCCATGTTGGCGCAAATCCTCTACTACGCGTTCCAGCTCGGGGATACTGCACTCGGTACACGACCGCTTGCCCGTTACACGCTCCAACACTGCGCGATACGTCGCATCATCCAAACCCAGCTCCTTTTGAGCAATCTTAATTTTCGCAATCAACGCACGGCGCATTATCTCTCCAATACAACATATAGTATAAATTAGCGCATATTATACCAATAAAATACAATATATAGTATTAAGTCGATGTTTTTTGTGAAACTGATAGGCACAAAAAAGGCCGTCTGAATAATTCAGACAGCCAAAATTTCAAAACCTTAATTAACGGCCGCAAATACGTTTTGATTTACTAATACTGCCGTCTTGGCATACAAACTTATCTCCCGCACAATGCGACACACCGCCTTTTTTACCCGAACAAGGCTGACGGCCCTTAGCTTGTACAGTTAAAGGCACAGACACCAAAGCCAAAGTTACGCAGGCAATTAATAGTTTCTTCATGATTTATCCTCATATGATATAGTCAAAATGTTGTTTGATTATACGCAATATGACTACAAACAAAAAGGCCGCCTGAAACAGGTTTTAAACCCCATTTCAGACGGCCTTTAATCAAGCTTTAAAAATCCCAGCCTTTAGAATCCATCCCAACCCTCCATCATTCCTGCCAACCTCCCAGTAAATCCACCAACTCACCAAGAATCGCACTCAGTGCAGCCTCCATCAGTAGCTGTGTGGCATAAGCCATACTTTCCGCATCATCGCAGCTGCCTTCAGCTTCTTCCTGCACAACGTCCAGCCATTGGATACGTTTCAGTGTTAAATCCTGTGTCAGGATAAATGCCACGCGGTCATTCCATACCAAGCCAAGTTCGGTTACTTTCATGCCATTTTTGGCGTGTTGTACCACATCCTCGGCGGTAAGGTCTTTACGGCTGATTTTAACTTTGGGAGCAACATCGCCCACACCGACCAGGGTAACGTCAGAATCCAGCATGAACCGACCTTGAGCTTCGCCCTGCAACAGCCAATTGGTCATCAATGATGCCGGCGATTGACGGGTAACCGGATGTTGAGCAGGCAGCCCGCCAAGGGCTTCGCGCAACTTGGTCAACAGGTTTTCGGCCTTGCGGCGATTTGCCGTATCAACGAATAACCACTCGCCAGCAAATAAACCATAAGTGCGGCTGCTTTTGGTTAGGGCTCGGGTTAGCAGGTTGCTGGTTAGGTTTTCGCGCAGCTCGTTCTTTTCTTTGCGACCGACTTTTCTTCCTTCTCTGGCTTCGATTTTTTTAACGATTTCGTCCAGATTGTTTTTAATCACTGCATTCGGCAGCACTTTTTCTTCGCGCTTCAGGGTAATAAGCATAGTCTTTTGCGCTTCAAACACGGCAAGTTCGGCAAACGCATTTGGGTGAGTAAAGCCCTCGGAAAACCAGTCGAATCCATTGAGTTTCTTAAACCAGCTACTTCCAAGAGATTCATCTAAATAGCGTTTTTCGGGCAATTCCGGCAAGCGAAATGGGGTAACTTGTTTAAACCACATATTTAAATCCTTTTCAAAAATGGCGGGCTGTTGCCCGCCGTGGGTCAGTTTGCTTTACTTAGCCTTTTTGCGGTCTCAAACTCAACCGCATCCATCAATTTCTTGATGTTATAAGCCGTCATCTGCGCCATCGTCAGTTCGCCTTGCGGCTCCAAATCGCCGTCATAACTGATGGTCACGCCGTTCAAGCCGTTTACTGGCATCTCGTCTTGTATCGTAATAACAATTTTCGCCATCACACCAACTCCTGCTCAGTAGGCTCAATCACAAAATCCTCAAGCCCCGACACAATCTTAATACCCGGCACCTTGCCGTCTAAAAAACGCTCTTTTTGATTCAGGATGGCGTCTTTGTCGATTTCCTTTTTAGTGCGGACAAACTCGGCAAAGGCAGATTTCTCCGAGAGCCACGCCAAGACGGCGGCCACGCCCGTTACCTTGACGGATGGCGGACGGATGCGCCATTTAATCAGGCCGGTAGTAAAGTCCACGGTTTTGGTTTTACCGTTTTCCGTCAGCTCGTCCTTATGTGCCTCGCAGTATGCGGCCACACGTTCGGTCAGGCTCATGATTTCGGCACACATCGGCGCGGCTTTGGCGGCATATTCTTCTTCGATGACCGCTTTTTTGTCTCCGGCTTCTGTTTCCAGGCGTTTGACTTCGCGCTGCAAGTCGCCGATTTTGCGGATAAACGCAGTGACTTCCGCTTTGTCTTGTGCCGCTTCGATAGCGGGGTGTTTGATTCGGGTTTTAGCCATTTTCTTTTCCTTTCGCTCTAAAAATCTTGATCTGATAAGTCTCGTAAAATTTGACTTAAAAAATTCTCGTGGAGGGCTGTTTGCCTTTTTCTCAGATAGCCGGCGGCGGCATGTCCGGCAAAGATTGCAGGAGTTTTTCCACTTTCCTCTTCCAATCCTTTGATTTCAAAATCAAATAAGTTTTTGGTACTATCTTTAATGGTAATAATGACTTTAGCCATTTTCTCTTCCTTCCTTAATTAAAGATTTTTTGATATGCCTGGATTGCAGCCAATTGATTTGATGCGTCGATTACGAATTTGCGACGATCTTTTTGGGCATCACGTAACATACTTGCAATAAATTCCGTGGTTAGCCCAGCAATCAAATCAACTTCGTCAATTTGCTTACCCATTGGGATTTCGGGGAGTTCTATCTTTAACTTACCGTTCTCATTACTAATTTTAAAAACATACACTTTCATTTCACTTTCCTTTCTTGTTTAAAACATCTTTCACTTCCGCCATTTTCTGACGGCCTTTTTCTTTGTCCGGCGCGGGCTTCGCCAACATCGCCCTCGGTATCAACCGTGGCGGTAGGTTGCGGCGCAGTTCGGCGGGTTGCGGCCATGTTTCTGCCGCCTGCAACACCTTAAACCCCGTCTGAATCCGTATCGGGTCATACTCCGGCGAGACGATTTCCTTGGCTTCCTTCAGTTGCCGATACCAAATTTCCGCGACTACCGGCAGGTCTTGCGCTGCGGGGCGGTTGGGCAGATTGAGCGCGGCGAGCAATGCAAACCCTGCCGCGATTTCCCGTTTCGCCCAATCATTCCCCGCCCATTCGCCCAAGGCTGCCACACCCTGCCGCAGCTTGGACGGCGCACCACCTTCGCCCCCTCTCCCCGTGGGAGAGGGCTGGGGAGAGGGCAACCCCGAACCCTGCCACTGGCTCACAATCTCCAACAAATAACCATGCGATTTAAGCGGCAGTTTCAGACGGCCTTGGTCGCGTGCATTGACCGTCTCGTTAAAGCCATGAATCCAAGCCTCGGTAGGGGCAGGAAAACAAACCCCATCACGCGCCGCCTCCTGCGCCTTAATCATCGGCAGCAACTCATTCAACAGTTTCGCGGTACGCGCCCAAGAGAGCTGGGACTTGGCAGGGCGGAATAAACCGATATACCGTATCGCCGCTTTCCCGATATCAGCATCAAGTTCCAGCAACATCTTCAGCACTTCGGCTGCTTCAGCATCACTGACTAAACTATCCAAGCTGTTGGCCGCTCCGCAGTTAGGACAACGGCAAATCATGATTCAATCTCCCAAATATCGCGGCGGCGAATAACTTTCTCGGTTTTAACTTTCCGTCGTATCCATTGGCCGCAGTATTCGCAGCACCGACTGTTTTTATTAACTTCACGCCATTTATGCGCATACCCGTCAATAGCACAGGCTCCAATACGTTTGTAATCACACCATTCGACTTTTTCGACAACTTGTCCGCCTGGCTTAAATGCATAAATCTCTACCTTGCCATTGGGTAAAAAACTGATGGGAGCACCGGTAAACCATCCGTCACTGTCATGCCATCCGATACGCCAGATACCCAACGTGTCAAACTTTTCGATAACCGGCATTCCTCTATGCGGTATAATTTTTTTGTTCTTTTTCAAAAATCTATAAATAAAATTGCTATATTTCGGACTCTTTTTAGGGTTGTATTGCTCAATGTCCATCACGCTTCCTCCCATAAAGTTATCGCCCGAGCCAAAGTTTCCGCTTCCGCCGTTTTCCACATCCCGTCCGGCGACCGCGCGGCAATCACAAATCCCTCGCCGTCCTTCTTCATCAACATCAGCTCGCCACGGTCTTCGATCCATTCTGCAATTTCTTTTGCATTCATTTTTAAATTCCTTTTAAATCAATACCTTATATTTACAATAAGGCAAAAAAATATAGAGCAACATCAACGGCTTACCGTTTTAATTGTCGTCATACCCGTCATGGCATTTGCCTATCATGTGCAATACGACGATTCGGGCCAGCAGTTCAAGCCAAATCCCCAGCACCACCAACACCGCCAATCCGACAACAAACCAAATCATTTTTTCTCCTCCTTCTTCTCGGCAGGCCGTTTAAAACGCGCCTGATATTCCTCGATTTCACGCTCTCGGCTTTTTTGCGCCATTCGCGCCGTCGCACGCCTGCGGTGTTGTCCCCAAGCCTGCCAATCCGTATTACGTCGTCCGAAACTCATTTCACACATCCTTTCACAATCGCCTTATCGCCATATTTCGCGCGGATTTCCTTAAGCGCACGTTCCAAAGCCTCTTGTTTCGCCGTAGGGCTCAATGGCTTATCGCTCATAAACAATCCCTTTCATTTTTTCCTCCGTACTCATCGACTCGTATTGCTCGCCCAAAGCTTGAGCCTCCAAATCCGCCATACGCTCGCGGCGCGACATTTCCAATTTCGCCGCCGACACCACCGGCTTAGAGCAGCTATGCAGCATCGTTCCCACCAAAACCGCCCAAAACAACAACCAAAAAGCCAAACCGATCCACTTGGTTTTTCGTTCGCAAAACAAATTAGACATTTTCCTATTTCCTTATAAATCAATTACTTAATATTTTCTCAAGGCAAAAAAATTATTGCGTACCCAATCCGCCTTCACTTGAGCCGCCCATTCCTTGGCTTCCTCTTTGCTTTCAAATCGCTTCCGCAGTCGGCGGATTTGCAACCATGCGAAGCCTTCTTTCCGCTTGCCGCGCACATCAGCCCGCCAAATCTTGCGCCGTTTATGGGTTTCGTAGTCGTGCCAAGTGTCCTCATAGACTCCGGCGTGTACCGCATATTCTTGTCTCATTTCAGACGGCCTTTCTTATCGGATAATCAGGGAGCTGTATTTCTTAACGATACCGGCCTGCATCTTGATACCGTTCTTGTTCGCCGTGCGTACCGCGCCGCGCATCAATTTGCTCATCCGGCGCGTATTGCCGTTGCTATGTTTAACCAGTTCCAAGAGCGTCTCCTCGTCCGCATCAGGCAAAGCCGCTTTCGCAATCTCAAATAGCTCGTCATCCGGCAAAGATTCGCCCAAATTCAGCGCAACAGACACGCGGCTGTAAAGCTGCACCAGCTCGCCATGCTTACCGCGCAGGTTGGCCACCAGTCGGGGCATACCGCTCAACACCAAGCCGCAGCCAGTCTCATCGTGCAGACGGCGTACAATTTCAAGGGCGCGTAACGGCAGGTTTTCCGCTTCATCGACCACAATCAGACGGCCCGAATCGCGCAGGCGGTCAGATACAGACTCAAACAAATCATTCAAACTGCCCATCGCCGATACCTTCGCCGCTGTCGCCAACTTGCGCATCAGGACCAAAGCCGTAAAGCTCGGATTAGCCTCAATCAAGATGGCCGCAGGGTTTTTCTCGCAGTAGTTTTTGACCGCCTGCGTCTTGCCCAAACCCGCCTGACCGTAGATCACCACCGTTTCGCCGCCTTCGTGCGCATCGCGCATCACTTCTGCAATACGGCGTGTCGTCTTAGTCGATACAAATCCCAACACCAGCTCTTCACGTTGCGCCTTACTGTCCTGCATCTCCAAAAACGCCTCGATTTTCGGCTCGATGGTTTCATAATTGCCGCCTTTTTCCGCATAAGTACCATTGAGATACATACTGATGGATGCCGGCGAAGTACCGATACCGCGTGCCAGTTGGGTTTGGTTCATACCTGATTTGGCTTTAAATTCAGCCAGTTTTTGTTGCAATGTATGATTGATTTGTTTCATTTTTTTAGTCCTTTTAAAAGAGGTTTAAAACCGTTTTAACTTCTATCCGCCTCAAACAACACAAAATTGTCCGTGCCCGTTTTCGGCAATACCGCATACTCCGCCTTGATGACGTTTCCGCCCAAATTTCCCAGCTCGTCCCAAACCGCAGCCTGTTCCAGTGCCGGATTGACTTCCGCGTTTGCGAGCTTGATTGCATTTTCCGCCCGCTTGATTTTGCCTTTTCGGCGTTTTTCCGCCAGTTGGTCGATACGCGCCGTCGGGAAAGCCTCGCGTGTATTGCCGTTGGCCTGCGCCTTAGTGATAAACTTGCCGTCCATATCAAACACATTGACCGCCGACGCATCGCTCAAATCGTAGCTGACCCGTACCTCGTCCTTGTGATACTCCGCCAGCTCAGTTGAGAAATAAGAGTTGTTGAACAAATCCAGCCAACCGCGCTGTACTTTTCGCACCTCTTGCGGCATAAACATCGTCGCCAGCTCTTCTACCGACAACATATCCGGCGCGATACCGTCCTGTTCCAGCCTCATTTCCCGATAAGCCTTCGGCGAATAATGCCCGCCGTCCGGATGTCGGGGCAGCTCGCCGTGCGGGCGGTTGTTGTATTCGTCGATACACTTGGCCACATCCGCGATAAAACGCGACCAGCTCGGCAGTTTTTTCAAATATTTTTGTTGTTCCTCCGTCAAATCCTTGCCTTTTTCCAAAGCATTAAAAGCACTTTCCATCTTGCGGTACATCAGGTTCTTCGTGCTGCTGTCCATCCCGCTGCCCGCAAACGTCTCATACTGCCGCGCCATCTCAATCAGATTGTCTTTCCACCATCGCTCAATGATGCCGCGCCCTTGCGGGTTGCCCGCAATACCCGTTTCATGCCGGATACCCAGTCGGGACGTAATACCCGTGATTTCATGGTCTATCGTCTTGCCGGTTTGGCCGCCGCCGTTATCCGAGTAATAGATAATCGGCAAACCAAAGTGCTTGACCCCGATACGCAGAGCGTCCGATACCGCCACACAACTTTCAGCAAGAGATACCGAAAAACCGACCACAAACCGCGTACAACCATCAATAATCACCGTCACTTCCGGCTTAAACGGCCTGCCGTGTACCGGATGTGCCACCTTCGCTTTAAAGCTGTGGCCGTCGCCGATCCAAACATCGTTAGGCTTCAAAGCCCCCCAATCACGTTTCACATAAGGCAGCAGCGATTTATAAGCCGCCCCCGTTTTCCTGCCGCGCTCCTGCATAATCATCGGGAGCTTGTCCCAAACGCGCCGCACCATACTCAAGTTAGGCACATCATTGACCGGCATATTTTCCGCTTCCGCCCACTGCACAAACCGGCGGTAGCTATGTGCCAGTTTCGGAGCTGAAGGGATGTTGTGAAACTGCATAAACATCGGTAACCAACCGTAGCTTTCAATCGGCTTGACCGCCTTCGTCGTCTTCGGAGCCAAAGCGACCAACCGCTCCGTCGCGTTTTCCGCCTTAAGGTAGGCAGATATCCAGCCGTCTAAAGTACGTTCGCCAACCTTCGCCGACCGGCTGCGGTCATTAGCCTTTTCCAAATTCCCAAGCGTAACCGCGTCCAACTTACCCTCTGCCAGCAAGCCCAAAAACTGAGCCACCGCAGCCTTCGCAGAGCAACCGTATTGGTATTTGATCCCCAACACCGCCGCCACCACCGCACATCGCGCATCCGCCACCGACCGTTGTTTCTCGTTCAACAGCTTGGCCGCTTCAGCCAGTGCCTGAGCCGACATCGCCGTCCCCGGTCTGACTTGGGGCAGGGTTTTCGGCATCTTCTCCGCCAGCTCGTCCGACTGCCGTTTCATGATGGCGGCTCGGATTTCGGCTGGAAGGGAAGCGATTTCATACAGTTTTTTAGGACGGCCTCTTCCTATTTGCTCAAAACAGTGTTGCCAATTATTTTTCTTGGCATGGTATTCAATCCCTTGTCTATCAGTTGGTAGGCTCGGAATTCCTAATTTCGCAATATCAGATGCAGATATTTTCATTTTTTCCGCTTTCTATTTTTGCTTAAATGCGTTACTCTTTTGGAACTATTTAGCAAAACAGTTATCTATTTATAGATCTTGGGAAGGTTGGCTTATGGTTTCGTTTCTCAAAACGAGATGGCCAGATTTCTTCTGCGGGTACTCCAATCGCTGCTGCAATGATTCTTTCGCCTTTCAGATAAGGAGCATCTAAAGCTTTCCCTAATGTATTTGGTGCTAAATTAGCCTCGATAGATAACGCTCTCACAGACCAGCCTGCCTTTTTAAGACGAGCCACAATGTCAGCACGATGCCAATCAGTCATGGTTTCTTGCTTTTTTTTCATTCTCGCAATTCCTTAATTAAGTAGGTTTATTAACCGCCGTTATTTAGTAAGTGAGTGAATTATATTTAGCAAAACAGTTTCCTGCAACTCTTTTGCTAAAATATTTTTCTCAAAAACGTAATTATTTTTACAACATATTGATTATTTGAGTAATCTTATTTAAGTAAAAGAGTTTCTTTTTTGCTTAATGTTTTGCTTAAATGAGTTAAATCAGGATTACTATGGATACTTTTTTAGATAGGCTCAAATTTCTTTGGCCTCATGGGGCTAAGCCATCTGACATCTATAACAAGATAGAAATGTCGGCTTCTGGATTTAATAGAGTTTGGAAAGAGGGAGCTATCCCAACAGCCGATTACCTAGTAAAAATTCAAGAAGTTACCGGTTGTGATTTAAACTGGCTGCTGACCGGCAAAGGCTTACCGTATCTTGATAAAGCTAGGCCGGAAAACGCCGGAGCATTCTCTGTAAGCAGAAATTCTGATGGAATTACCGACACTATGGGCAACCCTGTCGACTTGTCAGAGTTTGTATTCGTGCCGCGCTACAACGTAGCCGCAGCAGCAGGGTATGGCGCACCGGTCTTCGGCGAAGAACCTTTGTTCTGCTTGGCTTTCCGGAAATATTGGATTGACAACTATGTGACCAAACAGCCGGAAAAGCTGTCTGTAATTACCGTTAAAGGCGATTCAATGGAGGGCGTGCTCAATCATGGGGATTCCATTCTCATCAATCACGCCGAAACCGACCCGCGTGACGGCCTATATGTCTTGCGTATAGGCAATGACCTCTTTGTCAAACGTGTGCAACGTATACCGGGCAAACTGCTTGTAACGTCCGAAAATCCACGTTACGCACCGTTTGAAATAGATTTGAGCAATGCCCAAGACGACATCGCCATCATAGGCCGTGTTGAGTGGTATGGCCGGAGTATTGATTAAATCCATTTTAAAAACCTCTTAAAACAGTTTTAAAAATTCCCTAATCTCGTCAGCTTTAAACAGAAAACCGCGCATTCCGGCGCGGTTTTGTGAAAAAGCTGGCGTAACTTTTCCGGATACAAAAAAACGCCGAAATCCACGTCTTTCGAAGATTTCAGCGTTTTTTTACTCTATTTGTTCCTTGTGCAAAAACTAACAGTCCCCCACAGAAAACAGCCGAAAATTTGTGTTTGAATTTCGGCTATTGGGAGGAAAAGAAATTTTACAAAGGTCTCATTTTAAAATTTCACAAAATAATAAGGCCGTCTGAAAATCCTTTTTCAGACGGCCTTATCATTCAAATCAGAAGGACTTAAACCAAGTTCTCCAGCATCCATTTCACGTAACGGCTGACGCCTTGTTTTACATCCAAAAATTCTTCTGTATACCCGGCTTCGCGCAGCTTGGTGATGTCCGCTTGAGTGAAGCTCTGATATTTACCTTTAAGTGCATCGGGGAATGGGATATAGCGAATAAGTTCTTCTTCAACCAACTCTTTCAGACTCATTTCAGGCTTGCCTTCGGCTGCACGGCAGGCGTTGACGGTGGCAGCGGCAAGATCGTTAAACTGTTGGCTGCGGCCTGTACCGAGGTTAAAGATGCCTGAAAGCTCAGGATGATCGAAGAAGTAAAGGTTAACTTTGGCAACGTCTTCTACGCTGACAAAGTCGCGGGTTTGTTCGCCGTTACCATAGCCGTCATTGGCACCAAACAGGTTAACATAGCCGTGTTCTCGGTATTGGTGGAAATGATGGAAGGCGACGGATGCCATACGGCCTTTGTGTTGCTCCTGCTGTCCATATACGTTGAAGTAGCGGAAGCCGACGACTTGGGCGGTCAGGCCTTCTTTCATACGACGGCGCAATACTTGGTCAAACAAGAATTTAGAGTAGCCGTACACATTGAGTGGTTTTTCCAGTTTGCGCTCTTCGCGGAAGATTTCGCCTTTGCCGTACACGGCGGCACTGGAAGCGTAGAGGAACGGAATACGTTCATCCTGACACCAGTCCAAAAGATCGAGCGTGTATTGGTAGTTGTTATCCATCATGTAAAGGCCGTCATGATTCATGGTATCGGAACATGCGCCTTGATGGAAAACGGCTTCGATATCGTCGTAAGGCAGAAGATGGCCGCGCACTTGACGGATAAATTCGTGTTTATCGAGATAGTGGGCAATTTCACACTCGGCAAGGTTTTTAAATTTTTCGCCTTTGCTCAGATTGTCGACGGCAACAATGTCGGTAATACCGCGCTGGTTAAGTGCTTTAACGATGTTGCTGCCGATAAAGCCGGCCGCGCCTGTTACGATAATGGTCATAATGAATTTCCTTTATTTTGATTTTTCAGACGGCCTTGAAGAAATCATGCCGTCTGAAAATAAAAACTTTTCTGTCTGGTTTATTTTCCAACTCTATTTTCAGACGGCATTTAGAATTTTAAGGCCGTCTGAAACAATCATTATTGCTCTTCCAATGCATTGGTCAATTCGGCAAACGAGCAAACCGCCGTACCAAGTTTTGCCACGACAACGCCTGCTGCCGTATTGGCAAGGTGCATCGCTTCGGGCATGGTATAACCTGCCGCCAAACCCAAGCCCACTCCGGCAATAACGGTATCGCCCGCACCGGATACATCATAGACTTCTTGAGCCCGTGTAGGCTGATAAATCGGCTCGCCCTCATTGAACAGGGTCATGCCCTCTTCGCTTCGGGTCAGCAAAATCGCATTCAAATCAAGATGACGGCGCAAGTTTTGGGCTTTTTCGGTCAAATCGTTTTCGTTTCTCCAGCTGCCCACCACTTCTTTCAATTCTGCACGATTCGGCGTAATCAGCGTAGCGCCGGCATATTTTTCGTAATCGTCGCCTTTGGGATCGATTAAAACCGGTTTACCGGCCTGTTTCGCCCAATCGATCATATCGGAAATATGCGACAGGCCGCCCTTGCCGTAATCTGAAAAAATAATGGCATCATATTCGGGCAACACTTCGCGGTATTGCTGCTTGATTTGTTCCAATACCTCACGATGCGGCGGCTCTTCAAAATCAAGTCGGATAAGCTGCTGGTTGCGAGCAACAACGCGCAGTTTGACAGTAGTCGCAATCTGCTTGTCGCGCATCAGATAGGAAGAAACACCGTCTTGCACCATCAACGCATCCAGTGCATCCGCAGCTTCATCATCGCCGGTTACGGACAACAGCCCTGCTTTACCACCCAATGAGGCGATATTGCGTGCAACGTTTGCCGCGCCACCCGCGCGTTGGTCGATACGTCCGATTTTCGCCACCGGCACGGGGGCTTCAGGAGAAATACGGGACACATCGCCAAACCAATAACGGTCGAGCATCACATCGCCGACAACCAGGACTTTGGCTTGTGCAAAACGAGATTTGAGGGTTTCTTGTTGGAACTTGGTGGGCATATTGCCTCCGTTGTGTTTTTTTCAGACGGCCTCAACCTGTAAGGTCGCTTAAAAATCAGTTTGCTTCAAGGTTTACCACGCGGTTCACTTCGCGCAATACGGCTACTGGGTCGGCAGCTTTGGTTACCGGACGGCCCATTACCAGATAAGTCGAGCCTGCCGCCAATGCTTCGGCCGGTGTCATGATGCGGCGTTGATCGTCGTTATTGCCGGCAACGTCCAAGCGGATACCCGGCGTGACCAAGACAAAATCTTGTCCCAATTCACGGCGCAACGGTGCGGCTTCTTGGGCGGAACATACCACGCCGTCCAAGCCTGAACTTTGCGCCAGTTTCGCCAAGCGGATGACTTGTTCTTCAGGGGCGATGTTTAAACCGATTTCTGCCAAGTCGCTTTGTTCCATGCTGGTCAATACGGTTACGCCGATCAAAAGCGGCTTGGTGTGATATCCGGCAACGGCTTCTACGGCAGCTTCCATCATGCGGCGGCCGCCCGATGCGTGCATATCGACCATCCAAACGCCCATATCGGCGGCAACTTTGCATGCCTGCGCAACGGTGTGGGGAATATCGTGGTATTTCAAATCAAGGAAAAGTTTGAAACCTTGATTGATTAAGCTTTCTGCCAAACTGCGACCGGTCGCGGTAAACAGCTCTTTGCCGATTTTGATTTGACACAATGTCGGGTCAAGATTACGGACAAATCCGAGTGTGTCTTTTTCGTTGGCAAAATCAAGGGCGACGATAACGGGAGTATGTTGTTGCTGGGTTTGGAAGTCGGAGATTAAGGGATTCATAAGATGCCTGCGGATAAACGGTTATAGCTTCGATTTTAACAGCTTTTGTACACGAAAGGCCGTCTGAAAGTATTTTTTCAGACGGCCTCATCACAACATACCTTAATTATTCTTATATAAATCTAAAATTTTTACAGAAAATTCATCATCACTGAAAAAAAAGGCTGGTGGAACTTCCAATACTTCAGCAATTTTCTGCAAAGTATTCAAATCAGGCTGATGATTTCCTTTCTCATAGCGATTAATACGCGTACTTGCCACAAACTCATCTAATCCTATCGCCAGTCCCAGTTTCTCCTGCGTCAAATTTTTTGCTTTTCTTGCTTCCTTAAATCGCCTTGTAAAAATTTCTTGTAAATTCATAACTTCTATCCTAAAAATCAAAGTTACGAATTTCGTATATTTTTCTTGATTATTTACTACGAATAACGTAGTATTACACCGTTTTATATCTTATCTGTTACGAGAAAACTATGACACCAGCTCAAGAATCAAAATGCCATAAAATTATCCATTCTCATGCAGTTGCTGCTGCCGCAGGTAATGCCGTTCCCGTCCCAGGACTTGGTATCGCTACAGATATGGTTACAATGACTACCATGTGCACAAGTCTTTGTGCTGTTTTTGGCGGGAATATGACCGAAGCAGCTGCCAAGGCAATGGCTATTGCTGCAATTAAAAATACCATGTTAAAACAACCCATAAAAACAATAGCAAAAGAACTGTCAAAATTAATTCCAGGCTTAGGCAGCGTTGTTGCACCAACTATTTCTGTTGCATTACTTGAAGCAGCAGGATGGACTCTAGCAAAAGAACTGGAACAAAAATTCAGTTGATCCACATTCAATAATATGAAAAGGCCGTCTGAAAATATTTTTTCAGACGGCCTTATGATTTTACTTTAGTAAAACTTATTTGCCCAAAGCTTTCAATACTTCGGCTTTCACGGCTTCTACCGGCTGAGTGCCGTCGACTTTGATGTATTTCGGCGCGTGTTCGCCTTCCAGTTTGCTGTAGAAATCAACCAAAACTTCGGTTTGTTCATGGTAAACGGCAAGGCGTTTTTTCACGGTTTCTTCTTTGTCGTCGTCGCGTTGAATCAAATCTTCGCCGGTTACGTCGTCTTTACCTTCGACTTTGGGCGGATTGTAGGTAACGTGGTAAGTACGGCCGGAAGCCAAATGCACGCGGCGGCCGCTCATGCGGTCGACAATCACGCTGTCGGGTACGTCGATTTCAACAACCGCGTCCAAATCCACGCCTGCTTCAACCATCGCTTCGGCTTGTGCCAATGTGCGTGGGAAACCGTCAAACAGGAAACCGTTTTTGCAGTCGTCTTGGGCGATGCGTTCTTTCACCATGCCGATGATGATGTCGTCGCGCACCAAACCGCCTTCATCAATAATTTTTTTTGCTTCCAAACCCAGCGGGGTGCCTGCTTTGATGGCTGCGCGGAGCATGTCGCCGGTAGAAATTTGAGGAATGCCGAATGCGGCGGTGATGAATTGAGCCTGAGTGCCTTTGCCTGCGCCAGGTGCGCCCAACAATAATACTTTCATGATGAGTCCTTCTTGGTTTATGGATTTGATGTTTGTTTAATTCTACACGCCTTGCGTTTATCGTTCAAAACTTCAGACGGCCTGCTCTGCGCCAAAGTGCTGCCACGCATCATCGCGCATTTCGATAAACCAGCTGTCTTCGGGGAAGCGTTCCAACGCGTCTTTCAACGTGGAAAGTAGGTTTTGGGACAAGGCTTTTGCCAAATATTCTTCCTCGTTGGCTTCTGCCGCTTTGTCCGGTTGTTGCGCCAAACCGAGGGCGCGTGTCCGATGGCCATGTGCCAGATAGTTGAGCGCAATCACTTTTTGCGCCCAAAGCTGGGGAATGTCGGGGCTTTCCTGCAACAACACCGATAAAATCGATACGGCGACTGCCAACCGTCCGCCGGTCATGCGCAAATCTAAAGACTGGTTGGGCGGCAGGGTGCTGAGCATTTCTGCCATGCGAAACCAAAATTCGCCGCTGGCCTCGTCTGGCGCGGCTACTTTCAACATTTCGTAGTTGAACTCTTGATCGTCGTCTTTGACCAGCAAAGCGACATCGGCAAGCAGTTTTTGTTCGTCACGGCTCAAATGGCGTAAATCATTCATGTTTTTTCCTTTCAGACGGCCTCGAACACAGCCCTTACCCTGTCCAAATCTTCCTGCGTATCCACGCCGGCGGCTGGCGCTTCTCGGGCAATTTCAACGGCAATCGGATAGCCGTGCCACAGGACGCGCAATTGTTCCAGCGATTCGATGGTTTCCAAAGGAGAAACTTCCATTTCGGAATAGCGTTGCAGGAAGCCTGCGCGGTAGGCATAAATGCCGATATGGCGTAAAACGGCTGTTTCTGAAGGCAATTCGCGTTTTTCGGCGCGCATGGTGTCGCGCGGATAAGGAATCGGAGCGCGGCTGAAATAGATGGCGTTGCGGTTTTTGTCGAGGACGGCTTTGACAACGTTGGGATTCATAAACTCGTCAAAATCGTGCAATTCGTGGGCAGCCGTCGCCATTTGCACATTGTTTTCAACCAAAACTTCGGCCGTACGGTTGATGAGTTCGGGATCGATTAAAGGCTCGTCGCCTTGTACGTTCACAACAATCAGATGCTGCGGCAGTTTCAGCGTATTGGCCGCTTCGGCAAGGCGCGTTGTACCGCTTTCGTGTTGATTGGAAGTCATGACCACTTCGACACCGTGCGCCTGACAGGCCGTCTGAATATCCGGATGGTCGGTGGCAACGACAACACGCGCAGCCTCGCTTTTTGCTGCTTGTTCGGCAACACGTACAACCATCGGTTTACCGTGAATATCGGCCAAAGCCTTACCCGGCAGACGTGAAGAATCCAACCGCGCCGGAATCAATACGACAAATTCGGTCATGCTTTCAGTTCCTCTTCGCTTAACGGGCGCGCTTCGTTTTCCAACATATAAGGGATGCCGTCACGAATCGGATAAGCCAGCTTCGCCTGCCGGCTCCACAATTCCTGTTTGTCCTGATGATATTCCAGCCTGCCTTTGGTAACGGGGCAGACGAGGATGTCTAAGAATTTTTTTTCCATGGGTTTCTTTCGTTTGATAAATTGGAGGTCGTCTGAAATATTTTCAGACGACTATAATTTATTTCTTATGCTTTTTCCCAACCTGTTTGGCTTGTTTACAGCTTGTATCAGGTTTTTTGCCGCCGCACATGATACCTTGCATCTCTTTCGCAAATTCAGGCATATGACGCTGTGCAACTTTCTCTGTTAATGCCAATCCAAAAGTCATTAGTTCGTTCATAGCTTGATTGAGCATAAGAGGAGTCTTAACAACAACAGCCTGCCCGACAGGTGAACTATTAAAGGCAATCATGCCGTCAACTTCTTCTTGAGTGTATGTTAATTTGGCATTCTTTAATAAATTATTGCGGATAGTCTGTTTCACTTCGGGCGTGATCAAATCTCTCAAAACATTTTCGCGATAACGATCAATAGCTTTTGCCATTTGCTCTTTTTTCGCTTCCGGTACTTTGGCAAGGGCTTTATCTGCATACGGTTTAAATCCAACATTGAAACCGTCAATCATATTTTTTTCTAATTCCCGGTCAAAAAACTGCGTATCCAACCAACGCTCCAGCGACTCATCGCTAGGTGTAGCGGCAAACGCATTGGCACACAATGCCAGCGCGGCGAAGGGCAATAATAAGGTTTTCAGCTTCATCTTTTTCTACCTTTCAACAAAAAATAAATATTTTCAGATAGTCGGAAAATTATTTGGCACACTTCTGCAAATGTTGGTTGCCTTTGCATAAAATACCATGTGTTTGTTCCTCAAAAGCAGGCGTATATTTATTGCTTGCATTGAGGTAGTTTTGACTCATGTTTTTTTGGATAATCTCATCACTTAGCTTATCGAAATGCTTGACTTTTTCGAGCGCAGACTTACCGGCACCATGCCCAAATGCTTCAGCCATCTTTTCTATATCCGATTGGCTCAATACATCCTCAAGATTTCCACCATGCTGTTGTGAATTTCTTATCTTTTTCAAAATATTTTTTCCCTGAGGTGAAGAGAAAAAACGGTTGGTTACATCGACTTCTTCTTGTGTAAATACTTTCTGTACGGCACGCTTTTCTTCATCCAACCATTGCTTTTTCAACTCAGGACGGCTCAAATCGTCTTGCATGTTTTTCATATAACGGCTGATGACCGCCTTCATCTGCGCTTTTTGAGCTTTGGGCGTCATCGTTAACAAGCGTTCATTGTCCTCTTTATTCACCATCTCCAAAGAACGTTGTACTTTCTCGCTATAATTACTGCTTATCCCTTGAATCTCCAACCATTTCATTGCAGATTCATCACTTGGTTTAGCAGCCAGACTTTGAGTGGATACAAATAAAGCTGCGCAAGCGACCAACAAATATTTTAACTTCATGATTTACTCCTATCGCGTAGTTTGAAGATCATCTTTAAAACATCTGTGAAACATCTATAAGCATTTAGATTGAAACATTCGCGGATACAAACGCCGCC
>NZ_JBQCXF010000033.1:0-20537 GCF_051956635.1 Neisseria sp. P0022.S010
AAATCCACATTAACAACGTATCCGGTACTGCTACCATGAAACTGCAACAATTACGTTATGCCCTTGAGGTTTACCGACACAATCTGAATGTCTACGAAGCCGCCGATGCGCTTTTCACATCCCAGCCCGGCATTTCCAAACAAATCCGCCTGCTTGAAGAAGAATTGGGTATCCAAATTTTTATCCGCAGCGGCAAACGTGTGGTTTCCGTTTCGCAACCGGGTAAAGCCGTATTAGAGATTTCGGAACGGATTTTGCGTGATGTACAAAACATTAAAAATATCGGCAGCGAGTTTACCGATCATGACAGCGGCTCGCTGACCATAGCGACAACGCATACCCAGGCGCGTTATGCTTTGCCCAAAATCGTTGCGGAATTTGTCAAAAACTACCCTAAAGTCAATTTGACCATCAAACAAGGCAGCCCTTCTGCCATCGCGCAAATGGTCAGCAGCGGCGAAGCTGATTTGGCAATTATTACTGAACGCATTGACGATCATCCCGAGTTGGGCAAACTGCCCTGCTATGAATGGAACCATGCCGTCATTGTTCCGCACGACCACCCTCTTTTGGACTGCCGCAATCCTTTAAGCCTTGAAGATTTGGCTTCTTTTCCGCTGGTTACTTACGAATTTGCTTTTAATTCCGGCAGCAGTATCGCGCGTACATTTAATAAAGCGCATATTGAGCAACCTGATGTTGCCTTATCGGCTGCCGATACGGATGTATTGAAGACATATGTCCGCTTAGGCTTGGGCGTTGGTTTGATGGCTAAAATGGCGTACGATCCCGTTGTCGATCAAGATTTACAACTTATTGATGCGGCACACTTATTTGAACCGTCACCCACTTGGATAGCCTTACGCACCGATACCTACCTGCGTGGTTACGCGTATGACTTTATCCAGATGTTTGCACCGAAACTGACTAGAGAAGTAGTCGACCGCATTCTGTACACGCCGGTTGTTGAAGATTTTTCAATTTGATATCTGACTATCACTTTCGTAACTTAACAATTATTCTTTAATTCTTGTTAAAAAGGCCGTCTGAAATATTTCAGACGGCCTAAGATTCAGATAGCGTGCGAACAACCGGAAACCATTTTCTTCAAGGTTGTCGCATCTAAGATTTTGATGTGCTTGTGTTCAACCGAAATCAAGCCTTCATGATGGAATTTAGACAAGGTGCGGCTGACTGTTTCCAGTTTCAGTCCCAAATAGCTGCCGATTTCCTCACGCGACATCCGTAAGATAAAATCATTGGCGGCGAAGCCTCGTGAATAGAGACGCTGAGACAGGTTGAGCAAGAATGCCGCCAATCGCTCTTCAGCGCGCATATTGCCCAAAAGCAACATAACGCCCTGATCTCGGACAATTTCGCGGCTCATCAAGCGGAAAAAGTGGGAGCGGAGGCTGGGAATATCCTGACCGAGTTCTTCAATATGTGTAAACGGAAGCTCGCATACCTCGCTGTCTTCCAAAGCCACAGCATCACAGCTGTGAATATGGGAACAAATCCCATCCATACCGATCAGCTCGCCAGACATAAAAAAGCCGGTTACCTGATCTCGTCCATCTTGGCTGGCGACTGTTGTCTTAAAGAAGCCTGCACGGATGGCAAACAAAGAGGTAAACGGCTCGCCGGCACGGAACAGGTATTCACCTTTTTTCAGACGGCGGCTTTGACGAATAACCGCGTCCAATTGTGAAAATTCGTTAGGCATTAGTCCGACAGGCAAACACAGTTCGCGTAAAGAACATGTGGAACACAAGGTTTTCATTTGATGTGTTGCATTGTGTGTAGCCATAACGCACCCTTAATCTGCATAGTTCTATAAATCCCTGATGAAGCCGAATAACTATTGACCCAAGTCAAAGTTGGCATATCATTATCAGGCATTCTACCAAACTATCGAAATTTTGACTAAAATTTTCCCTAATTTCCCTACTTTATACTACAAGCCCAACCATGAAAATCATCCCCATCTCGAATAACACCAACACAAACAACGAATTACCGGAATTCGATCGTGAATTGATTGCCAGTTTGCCATCAAGCGGTCCCCGTTATACATCCTACCCGACTGCCGACCGCTTCCATGAAGGCTTTAAAGAAGCCGAATATATCCAAGCTTTAAGCCTGCGTAACATTGGGGTGCTCAACAAACCCCTTTCGCTCTACATCCACATTCCCTTCTGCAATACCATCTGCTACTACTGCGGCTGCAACAAAATCATTACCAAAGACAAAAGCCGTGCTGATGCCTATATCCAGTATCTGGAAAAAGAAATGGAATTGCTGGCACCGCATTTGGGCGGAAGACACCAGCTCGCTCAGCTGCACTTCGGTGGCGGCACGCCCACATTCCTGAGCGACGACCAACTCGAACGCGTCTTCGACATGATTCGTAAATACTTCCAGCTGATTCCAAACGGCGAATACTCCATCGAAATCGACCCGCGCAAAGTCAGCCGCGAAACCGTCCTCAAACTGGGCAAACTCGGTTTCAACCGCATGAGTGTCGGTATTCAAGACTTTGACCCTAAAGTGCAGGAAGCCGTCAATCGCATTCAAAGCTACGAAGAAACCAAAGAAGTGATTAATGCCGCGCGTGAAGCCGGGTTTAAATCGGTCAGCGTCGATTTGATTTACGGCCTGCCGCACCAAAACACCGAAAGCATCAAAACCACCATCGATACGGTCTTATCCCTCGATCCCGACCGCCTTGCCCTCTACCACTACGCCCACCTGCCGCATATCTTCAAACCGCAACGCCGTATCGACACCAATGTCGTTCCCGGCAGCGAAGAAAAACTCGATATGCTGCAATATTGCGTTCAAACCCTGACCGAGCGCGGCTATGTCTTCATCGGTATGGACCACTTTGCCAAACCTGACGACGAACTCTCCATCGCCCTCAAAGAAGGTTTCCTGCAACGCAACTTCCAAGGCTATTCGACCTATGCCGACTGCGACTTGGTAGCGATCGGCGTCTCCTCTATCGGCAAAATCGGCAGCACCTACTCCCAAAACGAGCGCGACATCGATGCCTATTACGCCGCACTCGATGCCGGACATCTGCCGATTATGCGCGGCTACCAGCTCAATCAAGACGACATCCTGCGCCGCAACATCATTCAGGATTTAATGTGCCGCTTCTCGCTTGATTATCAAATTTATGAAAGCGTGTTCGGCATTCCGTTTAGCCGCTATTTTGCAGCCGAACTGGAAGATATGAAGCAACTGGAAACCCTCGGCTTGGTCCGTCTCAAACCACACAGTCTGACTGTTACGCCGAAGGGCCGTTTCCTGATCCGCAACATCGCCATGGTGTTCGACTACCATCTGCGCCATAAAGAAACCAAAGCCAAATACTCGCAAACCGTATAAATAGGAATAGAAAAGGTCGTCTGAAAATTTTCAGATGACCTTTGTTTTTATTTTCAATACTTTCGGGTAACATAAAACCATATTTCCCGCTTTATCAGGATTCAAAGTTAATTTGTATAGGCGCGTATCCTATGATTACCGAGCAGCAAAACGATATCCTCAGCATCAATCAAGTGCAGCTTCTCCTTGCTGAAAAACGCACGGCACTTGCTATCATGCGTACGGGCATTGCCGTTTTCGCACTCCCTTTGTCTATTTTCAGTGCACTGATTGCGACATCGAAATGGTACGAAGCCGTCGATGTTTGGCCTTTGCTCTCACTGGTCAGTCTGATGAACATCAGTTTGATTATTTTCTCGGTCTATCTGATTACCCGCTCACTCCGTAGAATGCATCAATACGACCGAATGATTGCCGATATCAAATACAACAACCAGTCTTTACGCAAACTGATTAAGTCATAAAGTGCAAATAGTTGGAGCTAGGCATAAGGTCGTCTGAAAATCAAAATATAGAGGAACTCCAGATTTGTATTAAAACATGATTCTGCCAAACATACCGTAATTGTTCTTGAAGACCTTACTGTACACTTTGCTCCCTCGTTTGGAATCGATACGATACCATTGCAGTACAAGATATAATCTGCGATATATTTATGGTTTCTCTTAGGGTTTTTATGCCTAGGGTGGCAGATATAAACTTATTGAAATGACCAACTCAATTGGATATTGGTAGGAATCCTACCGGATACACTTGCCGTGTTTAGACAAATACGAATGCAGTCTGAAATTTCGGTTTGTCCGGTCTCTTATCTCAAACGCTTTTAAAATATGGAACAACCCGATTTTTTCCCCATCCCCAGTCCCTGTATAGGTGTCTGCGAAGCCAATGCCAAAGGTTATTGCAAAGGCTGTCTGCGCAGTCGGGAAGAGCGCTTGTACTGGCTCCAGATGACCGACAGCCAAAAGCATCAAGTCATGCACCTCCTGTCCCTCAGGAAGGCCAAAATCCGCAACCGCAAAATGGAAAAACCCGAAACGGGTGAACATCCGGTTCAAAACCTGCTCGATTTCTAAATCGCCCTTGCCTACCGCACACCACAATAAGGAAAAACATGAAAAAACTGCTCGCCTGCCTGCTTGTGCCATTGACCGCCCTTGCCTTGGGTGCCTGCAAACCCGCCGCAACTTCACCCGAAAGCAAACCTGCCGAACTTAACTGGCAGCAGCCTAAACTGACCAGCAATGTTTGGAAAATCAGCAAAGAAGGCCAACCTGATTCCTACCTGCTCGGCACCATCCACATGGGACGAACCCATCAAACCCTGTCTTCCGATGCAGTCAAACTATTGCAATCCACCGACCAACTGACCACAGAAGTTGACCCATTGCCGGACAGCAGTCCGGAAACGAAAAAAATGTATCAAAAATACTTCAAAGAAGTCATGAGTACCGAACCGCTCAGCCGCAAGCTCGGCAAAACAGATTTCCGTCTTTTACAAGAAATCTATTCACAAAATGAAGAAAGCCGACCCATCGCCCAAATTGCCGACAAACTCCATCCATGGGCGGCATTCATTTTTGCCGGCAGTACATTTCCCAAAGGGTATAGCTCAGAAACCGGTGCAGATATGTTGCTGACCAACGCAGCCGCCGACATCAATAAGCCGCGTGGTTCATTAGAAAGTTTGGATGATGTTACCGCGATCTTCAAAGCCCAGCCTGAAGAAACCATGCTCAACTTTCTGAAAGCCAGTATTAAAACCAATAAAGAAGAAACCGAAGATATCAAAAAACTCCATCAAGCCTATTCAGACGGCCGCTTTGAAGAACTCATCCCACTTTTGGAAGAAACCGAACAACGCACCCTCAAACTTGTTGATACCAAATACGCCAAAGCCATGTCCGATTGGCTGAAAAACGACCTCCTGATTCGGCGTAACTTGGCATGGCTGCCTGAAATCCGCAAGCAATCCGCCAAACAAAGCACCCTCTTTGCTGTCGGCATTGCCCATTTACCCAGCGAAAAAGGCTTAATCGAACTATTGCGTCAAGAAGGCTATCAAGTAACGCCCGAACCCAAAGTCCTGATTTGGCAATAAATCCCAATCAAACAACAAGGCCGTCTGAAAGTCTTTCTTTCAGACGGCCTTTATTTAATCTCTATTAAATGAAGCAGTAAGCAATGTTGAGCGTAACAATCAATCGCCCAATGCCGCTACCATCACCGCTTTAATCGTATGCATCCGGTTTTCTGCCTGATCAAACACAATGCTGGCTTCGCTTCCAAAGACTTCTTCCGTTACTTCCACACCATTCAGGCCGAATGTCTCATAAATCCATTCGCCGACTTTGGTTTCGCGATTATGGAAAGCAGGCAGACAGTGCATAAACTTGACTTGCGGATTTTCCGCCGCCACCATCAGCTCAGGCGTAACTCGGTAACCTTTCAGCAAATCAATACGTTCCTGCCAAGCCTCTTTAGGCTCGCCCATGCTGACCCACACATCGGTATGGATAAAATCCACGCCTTTTACGACTTCTTTCACATTCTCCGTCAACAGAATCCGTCCGCCGGTCTCTTTGGCAACAGCCTGTACCGTCTCGATAATGTTTTCAGACGGCCACAAACTTTTCGGCGCACCGATACGCACGTCCATGCCCAGTTTTGCAGCCAACACCAGCAACGAATTGGCCATGTTGTAACGCGCATCGCCGACATAGGCAAACGCAATTTGGTTCAAAGGCTTGTCGCTATGTTCGCGCATCGTCAGCGCATCGGCGAGCATTTGGGTCGGGTGGAACTCGTTGGTCAAACCATTGAACACAGGCACGCCTGCATACTTGGCCAGCTCTTCCACTACATCCTGCCCAAAGCCGCGATACTCAATACCGTCAAACATCCGCCCTAAAACACGCGCCGTATCCTTAATGCTTTCCTTATGCCCGATTTGACTGGCAGAAGGCTCCAGATAAGTTACTCCTGCGCCTTGGTCGCGTGCGGCCACTTCAAACGCGCAACGGGTGCGGGTCGATGTTTTCTCGAAAATCAGGGCGATGTTTTTTCCCTTCATACGCTGCACCTCGCGCCCTGCTTTTTTAGCAGCTTTCAATTCGGCGGCAAGGTCGAGATAGGTGGTAATTTCTTCCGGCGTAAAATCCAAAAGTTTTAGAAAATGGCGGTTTTTCAGGCTCATGTCTTATTTCTCTTTTTCTAGCGTGGGCGTTGCCCAACATTTTTCTCCATGCAGATTTTTCCGGGCTTCCCCGACCTTCTGCTACTCAATTTTTTAACGTGCGAAGCCTGCCCGAAGCGCGGCCCCTTATCCTCTATCAAAACTCAGAACAAGGCCGTCTGAACTTCGCCTCGCTCCAAGGCAAGCAACGACTGTTTGCGGTTCAAGCCGCCTGCGTAGCCGATCAGTTTACCGTCGCTGCCAATAACGCGGTGGCAGGGAATCAGGATAGACACCTTATTCTGTCCGTTTGCAGCGGCAACGGCACGAATGGCTTTAGGATTACCCAACTGTTGCGCCTGCTCCTTGTAGCTGCGCGTTTCACCGTAAGGAATGGTCAGCAGCGCATCCCACACCTGCTGTTGAAAGGCTGTACCTATCGTTTCCAAAGGTGTCGCAAAAACTTTCAGACGGCCTTGAAAGTATAAATCCAATTCTTGGCGCAAAAGTTGCGTTTGCTCATTTTCTTGGAAAATAAACTGCCCGCGCAAAGCTTTTTGGACAGCCATGATTTCCTGTTCCATATGTTTCTGCCCGACAAATTCCAGCAGACACAAACCCTTGCTACCAAACACCGCCAACATCTCGCCCAAGGACGTAGCAACCGCGGCAACAGTCAGTTCGTTTGGACTATCTGGATAACGTGTTTCCAACAGCCGGATAGCTCGGCGGATACGGACATATTCCTCAGGCGTACAACCGATACAGTCAATAAAATCCTGCTCGAACTGCTTGGCTTCGTGTTCAGTAAGACGCTCGTGCAGCAAGGCTTCGAGGTCGGCAGAAAAGTCGGTTTCCAACTGCTCGCGGATTTCATTCCACTTTGATGGAAGATTGTTTAAAAAAGGCAGAGTAATCATCTGCATTTACTCCCGATAATCAACAAACACCAACCAATTACTCGATGAATGATAAGTTCCACCATCCGGTACGGCGGCTTTAAAACTTATGCGCAGGTTGGCTGGAAGTTTCCACCTACCTTATCAATGAAACTCGCCCCAAAAATTCATAAAATCCAAAAATTGGAATTATAGAATTTTCTTTAAAACAACAAACTCTTTGTCTTTTTCTATCTTAAATTTTCCCAAGACCCACTCGCCACTCTTTTTAAACTCTCCGTTTTCTCCACAATAGCCTCTTTGCTCAACCTTAGTCGCTTGCAGAATCACTTCGTCATCACTTACAAATCGATAAAGACCTTCTGAATGCGGAAAACATTCATTACCGTATTCTGCTGAATAACTGCTGCTAAACCTGCCGTCCTTATCAAACTCAATGTGCTTTCCATAAATGTGATTGTCAGAGCCGGCTGTTTCTGCCCGACTGAGATAATATGCGTTTTGGGGCGCATCCATGAGTAACTCGTCAATATGCCACAATCCCACCAGCACATTTTTTTCTAAAATTTTTCCTTGACTGATTGAAACCACCGGGGGCTTTGGTTTGGACTCAAAGCAACCTGTCAAAGACAATGACAATCCCAATACAACAAGGGCAGAGATAAATTTCGGCATGGGGAAACCTTTAGTGAAGAAATCGATTAATGACAGTCAAAGCATTGCCCCAATGTATGCCAATTTTGATGGGGCAATACCCTTTCTGCCGTTTTCAGACGGCCTTTTTCACTTCAACAAACGTTTCAACATACCTTCATACACTGCCGACAGCTTCGGAATATCGTCCAAACGTACGTTTTCGTTGATTTGGTGGATGGTCGCGTTGGACGGGCCTAACTCGATGAGTTCTTTGGCAATGGCCTTGATGAAGCGTCCATCCGAAGTACCGCCGGTGGTGGACAATTCGGCCTCAACGCCACAAATCTCGGCAATGGCTTCGCGCGCCACATCGGTCAGTTTTCCTGCCTGAGTTAAAAACGGTTGGCCTGAGCAAGACCACTGCAAATCGTATTGCACGCCGTGTTTGTCCAAAATGGAGTGAACGCGTTGTTTCAGCCCTTCTTCGGTGGACTCGGTGGAGAAACGGAAATTGAATTTAACGTTCAGCTCGCCCGGAATCACGTTGGTCGCGCCTGTGCCGCCGTTGATATTGGAAATTTGGAAACTGGTCGGCGGAAAGTATTCGTTGCCCTCGTCCCAAACTTCCTGCGTCAGCTCCAACAAGGCCGGGGCAAAAGTATGCATGGGATTGATTGCCAAATGCGGATAGGCAATATGGCCTTGCTTGCCTTTGACGGTCAGATTGCCCGACAGCGAGCCACGGCGGCCGTTTTTCAACATATCGCCTAATTTATCCACGGCAGTCGGTTCACCGACGATACAGTAATCAATCAACTCGCCGCGCGCTTTCAACACATCGACGACTTTGGTCGTACCGTCCAGCGCATCACCCTCTTCGTCCGAAGTAATCAGGAGCGCGATGCTGCCTTGATGATTGGGATTTTCGGCAACGAATCGCTCGCAGGCGGTAACAAAACAGGCAATGCTGGTTTTCATATCCGCCGCGCCGCGGCCATACAGACGGCCTTCACGCTCGGTCGGTTCAAACGGTGGCGAATCCCATTTTTCAACAGGGCCTGTCGGCACGACGTCGGTATGTCCGGCAAAGCAGAACACCGGAGCCTGAGTACCGCGGCGCAACCAAACGTTTTTGGTGTCGCCAAAATGAAGCTCTTCGACGGCAAAACCGATTTTCTGCAGGCGTTCGACCAGCAGTTGTTGGCAGTTTTGGTCATCCGGCGTCACGGACGGGCGGGAAATCAGCTCTTTGGCAAGCTCTAGGGATTGGGTTTCGGTCATATTTGTTCACTTTGAGAAACAGGCCGTCTGAAACGTTCTGAATATGATTTTCAGACGGCCTTGAGTTTATTTGAAGATACTGAATAGGCAGTCTGCCTTTCGGTATTCTGAGTTATTTTCCATGACAAGCTTCGTAAAGCGGCAGTAAGTCTTCCACTGTTTCCACTATCCATTTCACGACATCCTGCTTGCCCAAATCATCACGTTCGATATGTTTCCCGATACAGAAGAAATCTTTGTCGTCTCGAAGCTTTCTATCGCCGTCGCTTTGTTGGGCGACGATACGATAATCGTCATATTCGCTTTCCGCACCATGCCACATATCGAAGGAAGCGTATTTTTCAGTATCAAAATTATCCAGCCAGCGGTTGTAATCAGGCAGCGCAATGGGGGAAACATCGGCTTTATAGCAATGCCAGTCCAAGCTGACACTTAAACGGCGGCGATTCAGCAAAATCGATAAAATCGCTGCGGAATTTTTATATTGTTCGTATTTGAAATAGGCAAAGAAATGAGCGCGCACCTGCCAGCCGTTACACCAGCGTTCGATATGCGGCGGCGCAAACGGCGCACCCAATTCGGCGGCAACCTGCTGGATCAGCTGCTGCCATACCTGCCAGTTTTCTTTATAGTCTGCCTTGATTTGCGGAATGCTTTCAGGCTGGTATTTTTTAAGCTGGGAAAACTGGAAAAAAGGGATATTGAACAAATCGCAACTTTTTGGGGTCAGCATAGTGTATTCCTTGAGACGATTGTTTCAGACGGCCTTATTTGCGGCGGCGTGCGGCCATAATTTCGCCGATTTCGGTCAATTTTTCTTTGGGGATAAAGGTTTTGCCCATATCAAACAGTGGCTCTTCAATTGCCAGATGAACATCATATCCTGCGACAAAACGTTTGAATGCTTCGGCATCAGGGATATAGGCATTGTCCGCTTCAAGCTTGGCAAATTCAGCCTCTACGCCGTCCCAGTTGCTATGCAGGCTAATATGTTGGCGCAACAGCTCGTCAACGCTTTCTTGAGCTTGCGGCGCATATTGCAACAAAAGCGGAAAGAAGTTTTCTTCTTCATCTTCGTGGTGTAACGGCGCGGCAACGTTGAAATACTGGGCAATTTGGCGGATGGTTTGCAAAACAACCTGATTACAGCCGTTTTCGGCGATATAGTCCGACAACATAGCAACCTGATTGCAGAAACGGCGCACTTTGCCGTGGCAGGCATACAGCATTTCAATGGGTTCGGCAAAAGTAACGCTTTTGGTTTCAAACGGATTCATAGGTTTTATTCTTAAATTAATGTTTCCAGATTATAACAAAACAGCCTGCGCAAGGCAGGCTGTCTGTTTTCGAGCTTTAGGCGGATTAGTCAACCAAAGTAACTTTACCGTTCATCAAAGCGCCGTGACCTGGGAAGGTGCAAGCGAATTTGTATTCGCCGTCAGCCAGTTTGGCTGGATCCAGAGTCAAAGAAGATTCTTCGCCGCCACCGATCAGTTTGGTGTGGGCAACAACACGTGCATCATCAGGTTTGACGTAGTCAGTGTCAGCTGCGCCAACGCCATCTTTGAAAATACCGTCCATGTCTTCAGCTTTACCGATGACAATGTTGTGACCCATGCTGGTTTTAGGTTGGGTACCGGTGTGTTTCAGGGTGATGGTGAATTCTTTACAAGCTTTGCTTACTTGGATTTCTTTAGTGTTGAACTGCATAGCGTCGTTGGCTTCAACAGTAGTCGCGCAGTTGCCGGCAGCAGGAGCAGCGGCAGCGTCGGCCGGAGCGGCTTCAGAAGCAGGAGCTGCATCAGCAGGTGCAGTAGTTTCTGCAGGGGCAGCTTCGGAAGCGGCAGGGGCTTCAGCAGGTTTTGCAGCTTCTTGAGAGCATGCAGCCAAGCCGATAACGGCAGCGGAAATCAGAGCTAGATAAGCTTTCATTGATGTATCTCCTAATGATGAGAGTTTTGTTAAGTTCTATTAATAGCACCACACGAATATATTAATAAAAGGCAAACGCCAAACTAAAATTTATCCGCATAGAGTGATGTGAAATTCAGGCGTTATTTTGCTACAAACTTCACACGAAATCAAAGTTTCAAGCCAAGTTTACATCAGTTTACCTAAAAGAAAACAGATACTTTCTAGGTCGTATTTCTTTGGTATTAGATACTATCAGCCGAACGATATAAGTTTTAACATTTATTAACTATAATCTCATTTAACATAATTTTAACGGCTATGCTTGCGTACCAATTCTGCCAATGCCGCCGCCAATTCGGGATGTTTACCTTCCAATTTGGCTGCTGCCTCATTAAAACTGTCTAAAGCTGCCTCGCTCAATCGCAAACTATTGGTTTTCAGCTGAACCGGAGGCTTAGGGACTACCCTGACCACCACTTCCCTGACGCCTGCATGCAATGTTTGCAACTTGGGCAACATAGCTGGCAGGATCATTTTCAAGCGCGAAGCAGCCATATTGTTGGCGGCAAGCAAGACCAATCTTCCGTCTTCTACGCAGGCCGTCTGAAAATGCGGATGCAGGTTGGCCGGCAAAACTGTTTTGATTTTTGCATCCAATTTCCGCCATTGTTGCGATTGTTGCAACAAGCCCGCCAATAAATGATCGCGCTTGCCTAATTGTGCTAAATCCATATATTTCAGACGGCCTCTCAGTAAATTAACCAAACAATTACAATTGAAATACAGCAAAACCGCCTTTATTTCAAACAGCATTACCGCGTTATACAAGCGCTTGTGTTAAAATTCCAGTTTCGCCCACTATTATATCAAGGCGCAGGAATTATTCATGCTGACAAACATTGCTAAGAAAATCTTCGGCAGCCGCAACGACCGCCTGCTGAAACAATATCGTAAATCCGTTGCCAAAATCAACGCACTTGAGAAACAAATGCAGGCATTGAGCGATGCAGAACTGCAAGCTAAAACAGCCGAATTCAAACAACGTCTCGCCGACGGACAAAGCCTGGACGACATCTTGGTCGAAGCCTTTGCCGTCTGCCGCGAAGCATCGAGCCGTGTATTGGGCATGCGCCACTTCGATGTACAGCTGATCGGCGGTATGGTCCTGCACAACGGCAAAATCGCCGAAATGCGTACCGGTGAAGGTAAAACTTTGGTGGCCACCCTTGCTGTTTACCTGAATGCATTGTCAGGAAAAGGCGTACACGTCGTTACCGTCAACGACTACCTCGCCTCCCGTGACGCGAGCATTATGGAGCCGTTGTACAACTTCCTAGGCTTGAGCGTCGGCGTAATCGTAGCCGATTTGCAACCTTTCGAACGCCAAACTGCTTACGGTGCCGACATTACTTACGGCACAAACAACGAATTCGGTTTCGACTACCTGCGCGACAATATGGTGACCGACCAATACGACAAAGTTCAGCGCGAATTGAACTTTGCCGTTGTCGACGAAGTGGACTCCATTCTGATTGACGAAGCGCGTACGCCACTGATTATTTCCGGCCAGGCGGATGACAACATCCAGCTCTACCGCGTGATGAATGCCGTTCCTGCCCAACTTATCCGCCAAGAAACCGAAGAAGGCGAAGGCGATTACTGGGTAGATGAAAAAGCACACCAAGTTATCCTGAGCGAAACCGGTCACGAACACGCCGAGCAAATTCTGACCCAAATGGGCTTATTGCAGGAAAACGATTCGCTCTACTCTGCCACCAATATTTCCCTGATGCACCACCTCATGGCTGCATTGCGCGCACACACCTTGTTCCACAAAGACCAACACTACGTCATTCAAGACGGCGAAATCGTGATTGTGGACGAATTCACAGGCCGTCTGATGGCCGGCCGCCGCTGGTCCGAAGGCTTGCACCAAGCCGTTGAAGCCAAAGAAGGCGTAGAAATCAAACGCGAAAACCAAACGCTCGCATCCATTACCTTCCAAAACTACTTCCGTCTGTACAGCAAACTGTCCGGTATGACCGGAACAGCCGATACCGAAGCCTTCGAGTTCCAAAGCATTTACAACCTCGAAACCGTCATCATCCCGACCAACCGTCCTGTACAACGTAAAGACTTCAACGACCAAATCTTCCGCTCAGCCGAAGAAAAATTCGAAGCCGTCGTCAAAGACATCGCCGAATGCCACAAAAACGGCCAACCGGTTTTGGTCGGTACAACCAGCATCGAAAACTCCGAACTGGTTTCCCGCTTGTTACACGAAGCAGGTCTGCCGCATAACGTTCTGAACGCCAAAGAACACGAGCGCGAGGCATTAATTGTCGCTCAAGCCGGTAAAGTCGGCGCAATTACCGTTGCCACCAACATGGCAGGCCGCGGTACCGATATTGTCTTGGGCGGCAACCTCAAACATCAAATCGAAGCCATCCATGCCGATGAAACCTTGAGCGAACAGCAAAAACAAGCGCAAATTTCCGCCCTTGAAAGCGGTTGGCAAGCCGAACATGACCAAGTTGTGGCCGCAGGCGGTTTGCACATTATCGGTACAGAACGCCACGAAAGCCGCCGTATCGACAACCAGTTGCGCGGTCGCGCGGGCCGTCAGGGCGACCCCGGCTCCAGCCGTTTCTATCTGTCGTTTGAAGACCCATTATTGCGTCTCTTTGCACTCGACCGTGCCGCCGCCATCCTCAACCGCCTGGCACCTGAGCGCGGCGTTGCCATCGAACACGGTCTGCTGACCCGTCAAATCGAAGGCGCACAACGTAAAGTCGAAGGCCGCAACTTCGATATGCGTAAACAAGTTTTGGAATACGATGACGTTGCCAATGACCAACGTAAAGTGATTTACCATCAACGTAACGAAATCCTGACCAGCAAAGACGTCAGCGATTTGACCCGCGAAATCCGCGCCGACGTTATCAGCGACTTGGTTGATTACCATATCCCACCTGACAGCATGGAAGAACAATGGGACATTCCGGCACTGGAGCACCAACTTGCCGCCGATTTCCGCCTGCATGTCGATATTAAAGGCTGGCTGAAAGAAGACAGCACTTTGGACAACCAAGACATTAAAGAACGCCTCATCAAGCGCATCGAAGACGAGTATGCCGAAAAAGTCGAATTGGTCGGCAAACAGGCTATGTCTGACTTCGAACGCAATGTTATGCTGCAAGTTATCGACAACCAATGGCGCGAACACCTCGCCGCTATGGACTACTTGCGCCAAGGTATCCATCTGCGCAGCTATGCTCAGAAAAATCCAAAACAGGAATACAAACGCGAAGCTTTCGCCATGTTTGAAAACCTGTGGCGCAGTATCAAACAAAACATTGCCGCTTTGCTGACCGCCGTTCAAATCGAGCGCAACAGCGAATACGACCACACTGCCGCACAAAGCGTCAGCGATGTTCAAACCGTCCACTCCGATGCGCCTGATATGGAAGAATTGCTCGGCCAATCGCAAACCGATTTGGTTACAGAAGCGTTCGATCCTGACGGCACAGACTTCAGCCCCGAAGCGCTTGCACAAAACGGCCTGATTGTTCACCGCAACGATCCTTGCCCTTGCGGCAGCGGCCTGAAATACAAACAGTGCCACGGTAAATTGAACTAAGCAGTCATCTCAAAAGGCCGTCTGAACGGTGAAACAAGAATCTTTGATTTCGTTCTCACATCTGTTCAGACGGCCTGAGAATTATCCAAACAAGCAAAAAATTTCCAAACCCAATTTCAAAAGAGTATCCCTATGGCAGGCAATACCTTCGGACAAATCTTTACCGTTACCACTTTCGGCGAAAGCCACGGCGCAGGCTTGGGCTGCATTATCGACGGCTGCCCGCCCGGATTAGAATTGAGCGAAGCGGATATCCAGTTTGACCTTGACCGCCGCAAACCCGGCACCAGCCGCCACGTTACCCAACGCCGCGAAGCCGACCAAGTCGAAATCCTCTCCGGCGTATTCGAAGGCAAAACCACCGGTACACCCATCGCCCTCCTGATCCGCAATACCGACCAACGCAGCAAAGACTATGGCAATATCGCCACCAGCTTCCGTCCCGGTCATGCCGATTACACCTACTGGCATAAATACGGTACACGTGACTATCGCGGCGGCGGTAGAAGTTCCGCCCGCGAAACCGCTGCCCGCGTTGCCGCCGGAGCAGTCGCTAAAAAATGGCTGAAAGAAAAATTCGGCACGGAAATCACCGCCTACGTTACCCAAGTCGGTGAAAAAGAAATCCAGTTTGAAGGCTACGAATACATTTCCCAAAATCCTTTTTTTGCAGCAAACCAAAGCCAAATTGAGGGCTTGGAAAACTATATGGACAGCGTGCGCAAATCATTGGATTCTGTCGGCGCAAAACTTCATATCGAAGCAGCCAACGTCCCTATCGGCTTGGGCGAACCGGTTTTTGACCGCCTCGATGCAGAAATTGCCTATGCCATGATGAGCATTAATGCCGTCAAAGGCGTGGAAATCGGTGCAGGTTTTGATAGCGTAATGCAACGCGGCAGCGAGCATGGAGACGAGCTCACACCTCAAGGTTTTCTATCCAACCACTCAGGCGGCATCTTGGGCGGCATCAGCACAGGACAAGATATCCATGTGAATATTGCCATCAAACCGACCAGTTCCATCGCCACACCGCGCCGGAGCATTGATATAGAGGGCGACTCTGTCGAACTTGCCACACACGGCCGCCACGACCCCTGCGTCGGATTACGCGCCGCCCCGATTGCAGAAGCCATGCTGGCCTTGGTATTGATTGACCACGTCTTACGCCATCGTGCGCAAAATGCCAACGTTCAGGTAAATACACCGGACATTGCCAAATTGGAAAAATAACCATTTATTTCTGAATATTCTCAGAAAAATTTAGCCAAATCACAGTCTTTATACTACAATAGCACCTTATTGCCGTATGACAAAAATACGGATTTATATTAGAGGAATACAACCGCAATGGCACAAGAAACCGCTTTGGGCGCTGCGCTGAAATCTGCCGTCCAAACCATGAGCAAGAAAAAACAGACAGACATGATTGCCGACCACATTTACGGCAAATATGATGTATTCAAACGATTCAAACCGTTGGCCGTCGGTATCGACCAAGACTTGGTTGCCGCCCTGCCCCAATACGACCCTGCACTGATTGCACGCGTACTGGCCAACCACTGCCGCCGTCCGCGCTATCTGAAAGCCCTGGCTCGCGGCGGCAAACGTTTTGACTTGAACAACCGCTTCAAAGGCGAAGTCAGCGCAGAAGAACAAACCATCGCCCAACAGCACCCAGCCGTTCAACAGGCATTGGCTGCACAAGCCGAACGCCAAGCCGCTAAGGCTACCGCTGAAGCAGAAACTGCTCCTACACAAGCCGAGACCAACGAAGCTGCTGAATAATGTTCAGACGGCCTGATAAGGCCCATACTAAATAGAAAAAACCCCAGTTCAATACGACACTTAAACGTCGATGGATTGGGGCTTTTTATTGCCTTAACCTTATAGTAGGCTGATTAAAAATAGCTTTGTTTATATCCTCACCAAGCCAAGTTTTGAAACCAAAATCTTTTCTAAGCTATTCCCAATAAGGTATTTCCCTATTACCTTGATTATTCTTGTATCAGTTCAAACATTGAACAACATGATTTATGCATCGTTAAAATAAACTAAAATCTACCCCTTACAAAAATAAGCAAAGGCCGTCTGAAATCTATCTTTCAGACGGCCTTTTTAAATCAAATAATCAATTAAAACACTGCTTGCAAAACCAAATAGCTGACAACAGACAAAACAGCAGCAGCAGGCAAGGTAATAACCCAAGCAAGACCAATCGGTTTCATCAATCTCCAGTTGGCATTGCGGTTAACCAAGCCGATACCCAAAACTGCACCCACCAAGATATGGGTACTGGAAACAGGCAAGCCCATAAATGATGCGGCCATCACGACGGCAGCAGCAGAAAGCTCAGCAGAAAAACCTGACGCGGGGTGCATTTCTGCCAAGCTGGTGCCTACGGTTTTAATCACTTCTTTGCCGACAAACCACAAGCCGACAATCAAAGCGATACCGAAAGTCAACATGGCAATCGGCGGCACGGCGTTTTGAGCAGTAATGCTGTTGGTACGCAACACATCCATAATTGCGGCAAACGGACCAATCGCATTGGCAATATCGTTCGCACCATGGCTGAATGCAAAACCGCAAGCGGTAAATACCTGCATCCATGAGAACATTTGAAAAGTCGATTTATCCAAATCTTTGCGTTTTAAACTTTTGGCAAATACAAACGTACCCATCCAAATAGCCGCGCCAATCATGAAAATGGTCAGGAAGCTGTTGACGTTGCTCATACCCAAATGCAGATTTTTCAGACCTTTGAAAATCAACATTGCCGCAATCATCATGCCGCCGACAGAAGCAATAAACGGCACCCAAGAATGCAGGGCTCTATAAGAATCTACTTCACCCTTACGGCTGTCAAAGCGGTGCAGACCGCGATAATACTCAGACTGCAATTCTTCAGGATCAAAGTCCGGCTCATCATAGATTTGGGCATCATGCGCCATTTTGGTGGCGTATTCGACTTTTTCAGATTCACTCAAGGCTTCAAAAAACAGGCGGTGCTCTTCTTTATAGGTTTTCTTCTCCAGCTTGATGCCTTTGAGCGTATTATCGGCCCAAGAGTTGTAGTCCAAAACGTTTTTCTTAATTCGTGAAAACAACAGATAGGAAACGATGCCGCCCAAAACCGGAGACAATATCCAAGACAAGGCAATTTCGCCCAACTTGTCCCATTGAATCAACGCAACAGAATCCACACCGTTCAATGCCGCCATACACAGAGCACTACCGACGATACCGCCGATAATGGCATGTGTCGTAGAAACCGGCAGACCTTTATGCGATGCAAAAAGCAACCACAATGCCGCAGCCAAAAGCGCAGACATCATAATAAAGACAAACTGCATCGGATCAAGATGCATGCCATTCAAATCGACGATACCCTTACGGATGGTATCTGTTACCTCGCCGCCGGCAATCACTGCGCCGCTGACTTCAAATACTGCCGCAATCAACAAAGCTTGCGGAATGGTCAATGTGCCGGAGCCGACACTTGTACCGAAAGAGTTGGCAATATCGTTACCACCCACATTAAACGCCATGAAGACACCGAAAAAGGTAGCAAGGATAAACAGGCCGGAGTGGTTGTAGTGGGTATAACCCAAGCCCCAATAAATAAAATAGCCGACCATGCTCACAAGCATAGCGGCAAAAACCGTATTAATCAGCTTCAAGTTCGCACTCGACTGAGTTTGAGCCATGGAAAGTTTCCTTTTGGAAAACATGTTGAGTCGCGTTATTTTAACCTTTTTGTAATCTTTCTTGCACCAACTATTTACATTAAATGCCGAAATTCCCGTAAAAACGTCAAAAGGCGTTAAAATGTCATTTTACCTTCTCTTTCTGTAACCGAAATGCAACCCCAATACTATATCGGCATCATGTCCGGAACCAGCATGGACGGCGCCGATGCCGTACTGATTCAAATGCAAGGCAAGCAATGGCAACGCGCCGTTGCCCACAGCTTTTTACCCTATTCAGACGGCCTGCGCCAAGAATTGTTGGCACTGCAAAATATAGGCGAAAATGAATTGCACAGAAGCAATATCCTGGCTCAAACACTCAGCCGCCTATACGCCCAAACCGTCCAGCAACTATTGGCAGAACAAAACCTGTCGGCCAAAGACATTGCCGCAATCGGCTGCCACGGACAAACCATCCGCCATGCGCCTGAACACGGTTACAGCATTCAACTGGTCAACCTCCCACTATTGGCCGAACTGACCGGCATTTTCACGATCGGCGACTTCCGCAGCCGTGACCTTGCCTGCAGCGGTCAAGGTGCGCCCCTCGTCCCTGCTTTTCACGAAGCGCTGTTTCAAGATGCGAATGAAACCCGTGCCGTACTCAACATTGGCGGCATTTCCAATATCAGCATCCTCCCGCCCGACAACCCTTCTTTCGGCTTCGATACCGGCCCCGGCAATATGTTGATGGATGCATGGATGCAACATATTTGGCAGCAGCCTTACGACAAAAATGGGGAAAAAGCCGCACAAGGCGAAATCCTCCCTGACCTGCTCGCTTCCCTGCTCGACCATCCTTACTTCAGCCGCCCTTATCCGAAAAGTACAGGCCGAGAGTTGTTTTCCCTAAGCTGGCTTCAAGGCCGTCTGAAAGGTAATGAAAAGCCGGAAGATGTGATACGCACATTGGTCTTTTATACTGCACAAACCATTTTTGATGCGACTAAACAAGCTGCTCCGGCGATTCATAATCTTTATATCTGCGGCGGCGGCATCCGCAATCCGATTTTGATGCAAGACTTGGAAACCCTGTTTTCTCCCAACACCAAATTGCACAGCACAGCCAAACTCCATCTTGATCCGCAATGGGTCGAAGCAGCCGCTTTTGCCTGGCTTGCAGCCTGTTGGTGCAATCAGGTCCCAAGTAATCCCCACCATGCAACCGGCGCACATTCACACCGAATCTTAGGCTCAGGACATTACGGCAACTAAAGTTGAATAAATAAAAAGGCCGTCTGAACATTTTCAGACGGCCTTTACTATATTAGCCTTTACTTATTCTTCTTCTGGCAAACGATTGATTTTTACACGGGCAATCCGTTGTCCATCCTTCTCAACCACTTCAAAACGCCAGCCATGGTAATCGATGAAGTCGCCCACATCAGGAATACTTTGCAATTCCTCCATAATCAAGCCGGCAACGGTATGGAAGTCCGCATCTTCCTCTTGAGCAGGCAGATTTAATTGAGAAGCCAATTCCACATACTCCAATGCACCATCCACAGACAGCGTTTCATCCTGACTGGCCGGAACAGCTTCTTCTTCCTCACGCTCAAACTCTTCGGGGAATTCACCGGCAATGGTTTCCAACAAATCTTTCATGGTCACCATACCCAACACTGCGCCAAATTCATCCACCACCAACGCATAATCCGCGCTGCTTTGACGGAACAATTCAATCGCATTCAACGCCGTCGTACTATCCGGCAAAATCAATGGTTGGCGCAAGGCCGTCTGAATATTGATTTCTCCCGATTCAAGCAGCTGGTTCAGCAAATCTTTTTTACTGATATAGCCCAAAGGCTCATCTACACCTGCCTTACCGACAACCAACAAACGGCTATACG
>NZ_JBQCXF010000034.1:0-20285 GCF_051956635.1 Neisseria sp. P0022.S010
CAAGCGACCAACAAATATTTTAACTTCATGATTTACTCCTATCGCGTAGTTTGAAGATCATCTTTAAAACATCTGTGAAACATCTATAAGCATTTAGATTGAAACATTCGCGGATACAAACGCCGCCAAGTCCGGCTCAATTATCGCATAAACAGGCAAGACCCACACATGATTCAGGCCGTGGCCGTCTGAAAATTTGACCGCATCCTTTTCCGTGATAATCACCACATCTGCATTCGGCAAATCCGCTGCCGTAATATCTGCATGATCAGGCAAGGCAACGGTTTGTTTCAAAGCGATATTCATGCTTTGCAACGTATTGAAAAAACGCTCCGGCTTAGCGATACCGGCGACGGCAGCGACGGTTTGATTTCCCAAGCCTTCCAAATCCAATTTCTCAAACGGCCTGTTCAACCGGTAAATCCGCCCTGTTTCAATATGGCTGACAAACATATTTTCAGACGGCTTAAATGCCGCATCTGCCTTTCCGCCACTGACGACGACCGCATCAACGGAAGCCAATCGCGACAAAGGTTCGCGCAAGCTGCCGTTGGGCAGTAAATCCAAATCCGTCCGCCCCGTATCCGCCGCCGGGAATACGGCAATTTCCATATCGCGCTGCAAGGCATAATGTTGCAAGCCGTCGTCGGTCACAATCAATTCAAGCTCCGGATGCGCTGCAAGCAATGCCCTGCCTGCTTCTGCACGGCTGCTGCCTACCGCCGTCGGCGCACCGGTTTGGCGAAACAGCAATAAAGGCTCGTCGCCTGCATCTGCCGCACTGCTGGCTGTATTCAATACATGAACCGCCTTACTCTTGCGCCCATAACCTCGGCTGATGATACCGACCTTAACGCCCTTTTCCTGCAAACCCGACACCAGCGCAGCGACTATCGGCGTTTTCCCTGTTCCGCCTGCATGGATATTGCCGACTACCACCACAGGCACAGGCAATTTTTCGCTTTTCAGACGGCCTGAAACAAAATCATCGCGCCGTTTCGCCGCAATTTTGGCAAACAGCTTGGACAATGGTTTTAACAGCAAAGACAAAAACGGATTGGGGGATTGCCAATGGCGTTCGATAATTTGGTGGAGTTTGGGCATACGCACGGCTTTTGAAGCGAAAATCAAACGATAATATAACACAAGCCCGCCCAGGCAAGGCCGTCTGAACATGCGCCTTTGATAATATTAAAACAAAGGGCGCAAGTTTCATAAAAACGAATACAACGAATCGCTCTAAAACCCTTATAATTCAACTTTCCCAAATTTTTCCTGTTTCGCAATGTCCGAACTCTTCGCGCCCTCCTCCATTTCCGTATCCGAACTCAACGCCCTCGCCAAAGCCTTGTTGGAAGACCATCTCGCAGGCTTGTGGATTGCCGGCGAAGTATCCAACCTGACCCGTGCTGCCAGCGGACATTATTATTTCTCGCTCAAAGACAGCCGCGCTCAGGTGCGTTGCGCGATGTTTAAGGGTGCGGCCATGCGCTTGGCGAAGCCTTTGAAAGAAGGCGACCATATCGAGGTATCAGGAAGAATCAGTATTTATGAAGCGCGGGGTGAATTTCAGATTACGGTGAACGAGGTGCGGCTCAAAGGCTTGGGGCAGCTTTACGAAGCCTATGAGCGATTGAAGGCGCAGTTGCAGGCGGAAGGCGCGTTTTCAGCGGAACGCAAGAAACCTCTGCCCGCCCGTCCGCAATGTATCGGCATCGTCACCAGCCTGGCGGCGGCAGCTTTGCGCGATGTCGTGACCACCTTAAACCGCCGCGCACCCGAAATCCCCGTTATCGTTTATCCGACGCCCGTACAAGGCACAGGCAGCGAGTTGCAAATTGCTCAAGCGATTAAAACCGCTTCGCAACGCGCCGAATGTGACGTGCTGATTGTCTGTCGCGGCGGCGGCAGCATTGAAGACTTGTGGGCGTTTAATGAAGAACCGGTTGTGCGCGCCATCGAAGCCTGCGCAATTCCCGTTGTCAGCGGCGTAGGCCACGAAACCGATTTCACACTCGCCGATTTCGTCGCCGACGTACGCGCACCCACGCCGACCGGCGCGGCAGAACTGGTCAGCCCCAACCGCCAAGAATCGTTACATCGTCTAGCCCAAGCGCAAGGCCGTCTGAAAACCGTTTTGGAGCAACGTTATTTCGATGCCAGCCAAAAACTCGACTGGTTGGCGCGGCAAATCCGTCACCCGCGCCAAAAACTTGACGATCAGCGCGCTTCAATCAGCAAGCTGGCGCAAACGCTGTCTTACTCGATGACGCAAAACCTCCGTGCCCATACCGCCCGTTTTGAACGCCAAACCCAAACCCTGAAACATTGCCGTCCTGATGTTTCCATTTACAAACACAACATCGACCGCTTTCAGACGGCCTTGTCGCATTCCTTCCGCCAGCTGCTTGTCCAACGCTGTCAAAGCCTGATCGCCCAAGCCGCATTGCTCGAAGCCGTATCGCCGCAGCATATTCTGGAGCGAGGTTTCTCCGTCGTCAAAAACACACGCGGACAAGTCATCCGCAATGCCGATACATTGAAACAAGGGCAGAAACTGCACATCACTTTTGCCGACGGCGAAACCGACGTACGCGTGACCAAAGAGCAGGCTCAGGGCGAGTTGTTTGACTGACAAAATAAAGGCCGTCTGAAACTTTATGCGATTGAAGTGAAACTATGTCTGCCTTTTAAAAATCCTTAACCTGCCAATGCGGTATAATGCCTCATCTGCACCCGCAGCATATACGGAAACATTATGGACAACTCACAAAATACAGAAAATCCGATTCCACCACGCAATTCCATCCGCAAAAACAGCATTTACCTGCTGCCCAATTCCTTTACCATCGCCGCACTGTTTTGCGCCTTCTTCGCCATTACACAGTCCATGCACGGACGTTATGAAACGGCGGCGATTGCAGTTTTCCTTTCCATGCTGCTCGACGGCATGGACGGACGCGTTGCACGTTTGACCAACAGCCAGAGCGCATTCGGTGAACAGCTCGACAGCCTCGCCGATATGGTCAGTTTCGGCGTCGCGCCTGCCCTGATTGCCTACAAATGGCAACTTTGGCAGTTTGGCAAAATCGGCTATTCCGTCGCCTTTATCTACTGCGCCTGCGCCGCTCTGCGTTTGGCACTGTTCAACACGCTTATCGGCAAAGTCGACAAACGCTGGTTTATCGGCGTTCCAAGCCCGACCGCCGCTGCGTTGATTGTCGGCCTGATTTGGGTCAACCACAGCATCGAACGCTTCCCCGGCGTGCATTGGTGGGCATTGGGCATTACCCTGTTTGCCGGCATTTCCATGATTGTGCAGATTCCGTTTTGGAGCTTCAAAGAAATCAACATCCGCCGCCAAGTACCGTTTATGGGCATGGTGTTGGCCGTGTTGGTATTGCTGCTCATCAACTGGGAGCCTTCTCTCGTCCTCTTCCTATTTTTCCTCGGTTACAGCCTGTCCGGTTATGTGATGGCAGTCATCCGTTGGTTTAAAAAACGCCATAAAGCACACAAACACGACAAGGCCGTCTGAAATGTGGTCTTGGGACATCATCCTTGCCCTGCTCGCCGTCGGCAGCGCAGCGGGCTTTATTGCCGGACTATTCGGCGTAGGCGGTGGCACGTTGATTGTTCCCGTTGTCTTATGGGCGTTGCAGCTGCAAGGCATAGGCAGCCACCCCTATGCCCAGCATCTTGCCATCGGCACTTCCTTTGCCGTCATGGTGTTTACTACCTTCTCCAGTATGTACGCCCAACATAAAAAGCACGCCATTGATTGGGCGACCGTCCGCCGAATGACGCCGGGCATGATACTTGGCGTACTCCTCGGCGCGGTAACGGCAAAATATATGCCGACGCTGGCTTTGCAAGTTTTCTTTATTGCATTTCTTGCCTTTATCGCAGTCAAAACCCTACGCGATTCCAAACCCAAACCTTCACGCACCCTGCCTGCCCTCCACGGCCTGACAGCCGTGGGTACGCTTTTTGGGGCGGCTTCAAGTTGGGTCGGTATCGGCGGCGGTTCGCTATCCGTTCCATTTCTACTATATTGCAACTTTCCGGCACACCGCGCCATCGGCACATCTTCAGGTCTGGCATGGCCGATTGCGATTGCCGGCACCATCGGCTATTTTGCCAACGGTTTACATGTTGCCCACCTGCCTGAAGGCGCGGCAGGCTTTATCTATCTTCCGGCTGTAGCCATATTGAGCGTTGCCACCATCCTCTTCGCTCCACTCGGCGTAAAAACGGCGCACAAGCTGCCCGCCCGAAAACTCAAAATCGCCTTCGGCATCATGTTGCTGCTGATTGCCGCCAAGATGGCTTGGAATTTGATACATTAAATCTTTCTTGTGAAAAAGGCCGTCTGAAATTCTTTCAGACGGCCTTTTTAATTGCAAAACAACAAACTAAATAAAACCTTTTTACCTTACCCGATTTGCCCCATCGCAAATACAGCCAAGCGCCATATCGCCCATCCTGCCACCAACAATCCGGCGCACAAACGAACCATGCGTTTTTGCAGAAAGGTTTTCAACTGCGCTGCAAATATGCCCATCGCGAGCAGGTTCGGCAAGGTCCCCAATGCAAACGCCAGCATATACAGCCCGCCGTGCAAGGCATTGCCGCTGCCCAAAGCATACAAAGACGCGCTGTACACCAAACCGCAAGGCAGCCAGCCCCAAAGCACGCCGACGCCGAAACAGGCAGGCACTGATTTAATCGGCAGCAATTTGTTCAGCAAAGGATTCAGGCGTTTCCATATCGGTTTACCGATGCCTTCGATTTTGGTTGCGGCAGTCGAAATACCGGCAAGATACAGACCGAGCAAAAGCAGCAAAACATTGGCGGCAATATACAAACCGTTTTGAACCGCGCGCGTATCGTCCAAGGAAATGCCGACCTGCCCGACCAAGCCGACCAGAAGGCCGATGACGACATAGCTGCTGATGCGCCCCAAGTTCAACAATACAATCAGCCCGATTCGGTTTAAATGTGGCGGCAGCTGCAAAGCGAATGCGCTGCTCAATCCACCGCACATGCCGACACAATGCGTTCCACCAAAAAAGCCGAGCAAAAAAAGAGTAAGAAATGTGATTTCTTGATTCATGATTTTTAATGATTCAAACGAATGGATGAGGCCGTCTGAAACTTTTCAGACGGCCTTGAGAATGAAGGACAGGCTTTTCCGCCCACCCTCTTCACGTTTTAGAAAAGCAATTAACTGCGTGCGCGTACATCAAATGCCTGACGCAAACCTTCGCCGATCATAACCAGCAAAAGCAGCATTACCGTCAGCGTAGCAACGGCAGACAGGCCAATCCACCACGCGTCCAAGTTGTCTTTACCTTGCGCCAGCAACTCGCCCAAACTTGCCTGTGAGGCAGGTACGCCCAAGCCCAAGAAGTCCAAACTGGTCAGGGCAAGTACGGCACCGGAAATACGGAAAGGCAGGAAGGCCAATACCGGCGTCAAGCTGTTGGGCAGGATATGGCGCCACATGATTTCACGGTTGCCTACGCCCATCGCGCGCGCTGCTAAAACGTAATCGGTCTGACGGTTTTTCAAAAACTCGGCGCGGACATAGTCGGACAAGCCCATCCAGCCGAAAAGCGACAGCAACACCAACAAAATCAACAGTCCCGGATTAAAGAACGAAGACAGGATAATCAAGAGGTACAACTCCGGCATACCGCCCCAAACCTCGATAAAACGCTGCATCAGAAGGTCGGTTTTACCGCCAAAATAACCCTGTACCGCGCCTGCAACCACGCCAATCACGGTAGTCACCACAGTCAACACCAAGGCAAACAACAGCGAATCGCGGAAACCGTAAACCAAGCGTGCCAACAGGTCGCGGCCGCGGTCATCCGTTCCCAAGATATGCCGTTCGGACGGTTTGGCCGGATCGGGTGCCGTATCAAAATCGTTTAAGGTATCGGCATCGTAAGGATTGGGCAGGTAAAGGGCAAAATTGCCGTCTGAAGTGATGTTGTGACGGATAAGCGGATCCAAATAATCCGCCGGCGTATCGAAATCGCCGCCAAATGTGGTTTCGTTGTATTCGTTTACCAAGGGGAAGAAATACTCGCCCTGATAGCGTATCCACAAAGGTTTATCGTTGCTCCACAAAGGAGCAAGCAAAGTGACGACAAACAAAACGGCCAAAATCCGCAAAGCCAACCAACCGCGCTTATGCTGCTTAAAGGCTTGCCAAGTAGGGTTTGAAGTAGATTTTTTCTTTTTCATGGTTCGAAACATTCTTTAATAATGGATTGAAGATATTTTCAGACGGCCTTATTTCTGTCCGCCAAAGTGAATACGCGGATCGACCCATGAATAAGAAATATCCGACACCAGTTTAGCCAACAACCCCATCAGCGTGAATACATACAGCGTACCCATTACGACAGGATAATCACGTTTCATCACTGCCTCGTAAGACAGCAAACCCAAACCATCCAGCGAGAACAGCGTTTCAATCAACAGGCTGCCGGTAAAGAACGCGCCGATAAATGCGGCCGGGAAACCGGTAATCAAAGGAATCATGGCGTTGCGGAAAATATGTTTCCACAAAATCTGTTTCTCAGGCAAGCCCTTAGCTCGTGCGGTATAAACATATTGACGGCGGATTTCTTCAAGGAACACGTTTTTCGTCAATACGGTCATTACCGCCAAGTTACCTGCCACCGAAGCGGTAATCGGCAAGGCCATATGCCACAAATAATCTTTGACTTTACCGGCCCAAGAGAGCGTATCGAAATCATCGCCGACCAAACCACCCTGAGGAAACCAGGCAAAAAAGCTGCCGCCGCCAAACAACACCAGCAACACCAAACCCAAGACAAACGGCGGTACGGTATAGCCGACCAAAATGATCATGCCCGTAATCGTATCGAATCGGCTGCCATCCCTGACCGCCTTGGCAATACCCAACGGAATACATATCAAATAAGTCAGGAAAAACGTCCACAAACCCAAACTCATCGATACCGGCATTTTTTCTTTCACCAATTCAAACACAGTTTGGTGATGGAAAAAGCTCTCACCCAAATCGAAACGGGCGAATTTCCATACCATATCGGCAAAACGCGTCAAAGGCGGCTTGTCGAAACCGTATAAAGCATTCAGCGCGGCCAAATCTTCCGCACTGATGCGGTTGCCGTTTTTGGCCAAAGTTCCGGGCATACTGTGTCCCGCCGTCTCGCCGCCAACTGCGCCCTGCGTCAGCTGCTGAACCATCTGCTCCACCGGGCCGCCGGGAACAAACTGAATCACGGCGAAAGTAATCGCCAAAATCCCCAACAGCGTGGGAATCAAAAGGAGCAAACGATGAAAGATATAACGCCACATGGTTAAGTGTTCCTCTATTTTTTTGATTTGAAGGCCGTCTGAAATCGCTGACTTCAGACGGCATATAGTAACGGATTAATAAGCGTTTGGACGATGATTTACTTCTCCAAAGCCTCCAGCAATTTTTTCTCAATCAAATCCGCATCAAAGGATTTAGCAATCAGCTCAAAGCGGGAATCGCGGCGCCATGAAACCTGATTTGCGCCCCATTGACCGTCCACCCAGTTGAGCCATACCCAAGTACCGAGCACTTGGAACACGCCTTTGGCACGCACGAGGCCGTCTGTAAATTTAGGCAGGTCGTTGAAGAAATCGGTCAATTTTTCACCGTCGAAATCGCGTCCGGCAGGGAAAGTGAAACCTTGCGACTGGAAGCCCATGGTGTTGTCCGGCAGGGCTTTAAGGCGGTAGCGCGATTTTTCGACCACGGGAATATCAAGCCATTGGATGTCGAGTTGAGCATTTTGTACTTCAACGACTTTGGCTTTGGGCGGGAACAGCTTGGCCGCTTTATCGTGAAACTCAGCCAGCTGCTCCGGCGTGCACAAGTCGGTTTTGCTGGCAACCAATACGTCGCAAATGCCGATTTGGTCTTTATACAAGGCTTGTTGCGCGTAATCGGGATTAATGAATTGGCGCGGATCGACAACGGTAAAGACGGCGCCGATTTCCAACATACTGTCGAGCGGTTTGGCTTTCAGTTCGTCGATAACGCTGGCAGCGTGCGCCAGTCCGCTGGCTTCAATCATCAAGCGGTCGGGTTGGGCATCGCGCAGCATTTTTTGTACGGTCGTACCCATTTGCGCGCCGGCAGTACAGCACAAACAGCCGCCGGCGATTTCAGCTACGGGAATGCCGTTGTCGCTCAAGACGGCGCCGTCAATGCCGATTTCGCCAAATTCGTTGACAATGATGACCCATTTTTCATTCGGGTCTTTTTGTGCCATTAGACTTTTAAGGGCGGTGGTTTTGCCTGTTCCGAGGAAGCCTGAAATCAGGTGGACTTTAGTCTTTTTTACTTCTGACATTTTTTACAAATTCCTGTTAAAACAACATGTTCTTCTTTTAATGAGAAACCGGTTTCGGCCACGCCTGCACGCAATGCCGCCCATTCTTGGCTCAAAGTCTGCTCATCCGCCGTACCGCATTCGGTGCAGACCAAAATAAACGCGCTGTGGTGCGCTTCGGCTTCTTCGTGGTCGTGGCAATGATCGTTGCACTCGTGCTGCGCGTGGCTGCACAAAATATAGCCGTTGACCGCCGCCACTTTGTGCAAAACGCCCTGCTCCGCCCAAAAATCAAGGGCGCGGTAGGCCGTCGGCGGCGCAACCACGCCCTCGCTTTGCTGCTGCATCTGCGACAGAACGTTGTAGGCTTTAATCACGCCGCTTTGTTTCAAAACAATATCAAGCACTTGCTCGCGCAAAGCGGTTACCTGCACACCATCGCGCTGCGCTTGTTCTAAGATTTTTTGTTTGATTGCGTTCATAACTGAAACAGCCTTTCAGACGGCCTTGTTAATAAAAAATTACATTATAACGTGTTTGTTCAATTTCAGATAACAAAGAGGCCGTCTGAAACGTTCAGACGGCCTGATGCCGATTACTTAAACCAAGATTTAATTTTTCCAAACAAAGACATGCTTTGTTTTTCAAACGTTTCTTCCTTCGCCGGAGCAGGCGCGTCACGGTAAACTTTCATGCCTGCAAAGGTCTGGGCAACCGGCATGATTTCGATGGAATTGACGTTCATCCGCGCCGGACGCTGATAGAGCCATAAAGCGGTATCGGCAATATCTTGCGGCTGGATAAACTCGACATTCTCATAAACCTCGGCCGCACGCTGGTCGTCGCCTTTGAAACGGACGTTGGAAAACTCGGTATCGCCGCACAAGCCCGGTTCGATATTGGTAATGCGGATGTTTTTGTCTGCCAATTCGGCGCGCAGATTCATGCTGAATTGGCGCACAAAAGCCTTGGTCGCGCCATAGACATTACTGCCGGGATAAGCATAACTGCCGGCAATCGAACCCAGATTGATGATGTAGCCTTGTTTGCGCGCAACCATTTGCGGCAAAATCTGGCGGGTCAGAAAAGTCAGGCCGATGATATTGGTTTGAATCATGGTTTCCCAATCGCCAAAATCGGCTTTATCGGCAGAATCCAAACCTAAAGCCAAACCGGCGTTGTTGATCAGGCAATCGATTTCAGCTAAATGCTCGGGCAGGCTGTTTAAAGCGTTTTGAATCGACTCCGTGCGCGAAACATCCATTTCCAAAGGGTAAAACTGCTCGCCCAATTCCTCAGCCAACTGTTGCAATTTGTCTTCGCGCCGTGCCGCGCCGATGACATGATAGCCTGCCGCAACAAAGGTGCGGCACATTGCCGCGCCGAATCCCGCCGATGCCCCGGTAATCAAAATTGCCATATCGTTTCCTTTCTGTACTCGTTTCAGACTTGAGTTTAAGGTATGATAACGCCTTATCAGACGGCCTGAAATTCGGCCGACCGATTCTAAATTTAACGATAATCATATCATTACAATAGGACACACTCCATATGAAAACCCGTTTTCTCCCTGTCGCTTTGGCGGCAGTGGCGCTTACCCTGACCGCCTGCGGCGGCAGCGGCGCGCCGTCCCAGCCTAAAGGCCCGATTTCCGAAGACCGTACAGCCGCGTTCAAATCCATGATGCCCGAGTTTACCCGCATGGGCAAAATGGTCAAAGACGAAGAGCCTTACGACGTAGAAAAATTCAAACAAGCCGCCGCAACCTTCGCTGAAAACAGCAAAAAACCGTTCACCCTGTTTGAATCTGATCCTCAAGGCAACGGCCGCGCCCTGCCTGCCATCTGGACAGACACGGCAACCTTCAAAGCCGAAGAAGAAAAATTTGCCGCCGCAGTTGAGAAACTCAATGCTGTCGCCCAAACTGGCAAGCTTGAAGAAATCAAAGCCGCTTACGGCGAAACCGGTGCAAGCTGCAAATCTTGCCACGATACATTCCGCGGTCCGGAATAAGGCTTAAAACAATAAAGGCCGTCTGAAATATCATTTTCAGACGGCCTTTTCTTCAACTGACTTCAAACCTTTCCCTATCGACTTTATATAGTGGATTAAATTTAAACCAGTACGGCGTTGCCTCGCCTTGCCGTACTATCTGTACTGTCTGCAGCTTCGTCGCCTTGTCCTGATTTAAATTTAATCCACTATATTTTGCATTTCATGTTTTGTCGGTTTCATTTGAAACCGACGGCTCAATTCACATAGCGCAATCAAATTTTCTTCTTCCGGCTGTTTAAATTCAATTAAATCTCCCTTCTTCTCTACCAATCAAATTCAAATTCAGACCTGCTTTATCTTTTCAGCCAGATTAATAATATGTCGGTGGATTATTTCCTAAAACAAGAATCTGCTTTATTTTTTAAAAAATAAAAACCATTATCAAAATATTTGTAAAGTTTAATAATATGTTATACAGTAGCGACTTCGTTTCTGAGGTAACTATCATGAATCCGAATTTCAAATTAAATCTACTGACATTATCTTTACTGGCTATAACAAGTATCGCACACGCAGAAGAAGAAGTTTCAACTCAAGAGCTTGATGAAATTCAAGTCAAAGGCAAACACATTGCCAAAGAGAAAAAAGTTTTTACCGAAGGCCAAGCCAAAAGTTCGCGCGAACGCATTTATCAATCCAGCGAAAACATCGATACCATCGTGCGGAGCATGCCCGGTGTCTTCACCCAACAAGACAAGGGATCGGGGGTATTGGCGGTCAATATCCGTGGCGATAGCGGTTTGGGACGTGTCAATACGATGGTTGACGGCGTAACCCAAACCTTCTATTCCACTTCTGCCGATGCCGGACGCAGCGGCAGCTCCTCGCAATTCGGTACGGCACTGGATCCCAATTTTATTGCCGGTGTGGATGTAACCAAAGGCAGTTTCTCGGGTGCCAACGGCATTAATACCTTATCCGGTACAGCCAATTTCCGTACTTTACGGGTGGACGATGTGGTACACGGAAACCATACCTTCGGCCTCTTGACCAAAGGATTGACCGGCACAAACAGTACCAAAAGCAATTTTATGGCAACCGGGGCGGTACAAAAATGGTTTGACAGCGGTGCACGCCTGGGGGCGTTATATGGTTACAGCCACCGTAATGTCGAGCAAAACTATAAAGTAGGCGGCGGCGGTCAGCGTATCGGCAATTTTGGTGAAGAATATTTGGACCGTAAAAAACAAGAATATTTTGAGAGCAACTTATTGAAATTCGACCAAGGGCAAAATCGTTGGGTTCGCGACTTTTCCAAGCGCAATGCGGTCGGTAAAAGCTATTGGGACTACCCTTTCTCCAAAAAATATAACGATCCTGAAGTTTTACAAAGAGATTATGTCGATGACTTGGAAAGAGGCTGGAAAGAGAATTTGGCACCGCAATGGGATCTGACTCCAATCGACCCGACCAGCCTGCAACAACGCTCAAACAGCCATTTGGTCAAAGTGGAATACGAAAACGACAACAACAAGCTGGACCTTCAGCTTCGTACCATGAACAACCGTATCGGCAGCCGCAAAGTAGAAAACCGCAACTACCAAGCCAATTACAACTTAAACATTGGCGATTATGTCGATTTAAACGTGTTGGCCGCCCATAATTTGGGAAAACAAAAATATCCGAAAAACTCACGTTTTTCAGGATGGGGACTGCTTGATTATTTGGAAACCAAAAATACAGCCAATCTTTTGGATATCAACAACAGTTTTTCTTTCAAACTTCCCCAAAAAACAGATTTAAAAGCTACTGTCGGTTTCAATTTCTTTAAAAACCAATACAGTAAAAACCGCTTTCCGGAAGAGCTGAGCCTGTTTTACGACGGCCCGGATCAAGATGCCGGCCTGTACAGCTTTTTAGGCCGCTTCAAAGGAGACAAAGGAATATTTCCTCAAAAATCAACCATATTGCAACCTTCAGGCCAGCAAAAATTCAATACATTCTATTTTGATACTTCCTTGAAAAAAGGCATTTATCAATTGAATTACAGCGCCAATATGGTCAACTACCGCTACAAGGGCGAATATACCGACTACTTCAATACCCAAGAAGACTTTAAAAAAGCATTTGGAGAAGACTCTGAAATTTATAAACAGCATTGCACGCCAAGCTGCGACCTTTACGAACCCGTTTATACCAAATCCGGTAAAAAGCATGCGGTAAACCATTCGGTGGCATTAAACATCAATGTCAACGACTACTTTATGCCGTTTATCAGCTATTCGCGCACGCATAGAATGCCGAATATTCAAGAAATGTATTTTTCACAAATCGGCGACTCGGGCGTCAATACCGCCCTCAAGCCGGAACAGGCCAATACTTACCAAATAGGTTTCAATACCTTCAAAAAAGGGATTTTCAAGCCGGACGATGTATTGGGTTTTAAACTGGTCGCCTATCGCAGCAGGATCAACAACTATATTCACAATGTTTATGGCAAATGGTGGGATTTGGATAAAGCACCCAGCTGGGTAACCAGCACCGGCCTGCAATACTCTATCCAGCATCGAAACTACGCCAAACCTGTCCATAAAAATGGTTTGGAGGTGGAAATGAACTATGATTTCGGCCGCTTTTTTACAACCCTGTCTTACGCCTATCAAAAAACCAACCAGCCGACCAACTATAGCGATGCCAGCGAATCGCCCCGTAACTCTTCTAAAGAAGACCAAATCAAACAAGGCTACGGCTTAAGCAAAATTTCCCGCCTGCCCCGAGATTACGGTCGGTTTGAATTGGGATCACGCTGGTTGGGCAACAAATTGACCATCGGCGGCATTATGCGCTATTACGGCAAAAGTACACGGGCAACGACTGAGGAAGAATTTGTTGACGGGACAACCGGCGCCAATACCTACTCTTCACACCAAATGGGCAGAAGGGTGATCAAAAAAACAGAAAGCATCAACAGACAGCCGCTGATTTTTGATTTCTATGCCAATTACGAACCGAAGAAAAACCTTATCCTTCGTTTCGACATTCAAAATGCGTTCAATAAACGCTATATCGATCCTTTGGATGCTGCAAACGATGCTGCAACCCAGCGCTATTTCAGCGTATTTGAAAGAAAAGGCGGTTTGGATGATGAAGAGGTCGAATGTGATGCCAACGGTTTATGCAACGGCAAATATGGCGGCACGACACGCTCCGTCTTGAACAACTACGCACGAGGCAGGACTTTGCTGTTTACCATCAGTTATAAGTTCTAAACCTATCTCTATCTATCAGCATTCTTGATACAACACTGACTCAAAAGCCGACAAACACAATGTTTGCCGGCTTTTTTCGATATATCCTCAAAATTTTCTTCATCTATACACAATAAAAAACCTGCCCTTGCGGACAGGTTTTCAATGATGATGGATTACAGGCCGCTCAGACGGGCAGTATCGTGTGCAATCATCAATTCTTCGTTGGTAGGAATCACAACGGCAACAGCTTTGCTGTCAGCAGTGGTAATCACACCGGCATTACCGAAGCGGGCTTTCAGGTTGGCTTCTTGGTCAATGTGCAGACCGAGGAAGCCCAAGTAACCCAATACGCGTTCGCGGATGATGTCGGAGTTTTCGCCGATACCGCCGGTGAAGACCAATGCGTCCAAACCGCCTGCCGCTACTGTCATGCTGCCGATGTATTTAGCCAAGCGGTAGATGAACATTTCCAGAGCCAGTTTGGCGCCCGGATGGCCTTTGGCAGCTTCTTCTTCGATGGTACGGCAGTCGTTGGACAAACCGGAGATACCGAGCAGGCCGGATTTTTTGTTCAGCATTTCGGTAATTTGGGAAATGGTCATGTTGGCGTTTTCAGCCAAGAAACTGAAAACGGCAGGGTCGATATCGCCGCTGCGGGTACCCATTACCAAGCCTTCCAACGGAGTCAGGCCCATGCTGGTGTCTTGAGATTGGCCGTTGGCAACGGCGGTAATGGATGCGCCGTTACCCAAGTGGGCAATAACCATGCGCAAATCTTTTTTGTCTTTGCCGAGGAAACGTGCGGTTTCATCGGCAACGAAGCGGTAGCTGGTACCGTGCGCGCCGTAGCGGCGCAAGCCGTATTTTTCATACAATTCATGTGGAACAGCATATTTGTAAGCGTGTTCAGGCATGGTTTGATGGAAGGCGGTGTCGAATACGACAACGTTCGGCAGACCTTTGAAAATGGTTTGTGCAGCACGCAGGCCCAAAAGGTGGGCAGGGTTGTGCAAAGGAGCGAGCGGAATGCATTTTTCAATACCGGCAATGACTTCGTCTGTAACCAAAATAGATTCTTTGTACAATTCGCCGCCGCTGACGACACGGTGGCCGATGGCGCCGATACGGCTATCGAGGTCATGCGCTTTCAGTTCTTCCATCAGGGCTTCAACGGCACCGGTATGGTCAGGTTTGGCAGAAAGATCGACTTTGCGTTTTTCGCCGTTAAATTTGAAGGTAATGTAGGCATCAGGCAGATTGAGTTTTTCTGCCAGGCAGCTCAGCAATACTTCGCCGCTGTCGTTGTCCAATACGGCACCCTTGAGGGAAGAGCTGCCGCAGTTCAAAACCAAGATTAACTTTTGTGTCATTTTTATGCTCCTTGAGGTTTCAGACGGCCTTTTTGTCGGGATCTTACTGCTGCTCCGGCTGGGTTGCATCCGCTGAGGGACGTAGTGGGTAGCGGTCTGAACAGATTAACAAAGTAAATGCGGTATTCTAACAAAAAATGTAATCGGCTGCTTGACTTAATATTTGATGTAAAATGGACGGAATTTTATTTTAGGCCGTCTGAAAAATGACGGCGGTTTTGAAGAATTTTCAATATGCATTATTTCAGTATCCACACTCAAGACGGTGAGCATGCCGGATTTTTTATTATGTTGGCAGACGATGAGTCGCAAAATCCGCCGCAAAGCGGACGCTTCGCAATCAAGCTGCAAAGTGAAGACGCAGCCGCAGCGGCGGTATTGTCGCCTTTCGAGCAAACCGATATTCCGCAATACTGGCGCGTGGTTAAAGACCGTATCGAATTGTTTTTTGACGATAAAAACATCGGTGCGCTGCGCAACGAATACCTGACCGTCAGCGGCAAAACCTTTATCCTGACCGATTTGACCGGAGCGATGTAATGGAAAGTATGTTTATCCTTGTCCCCATCAGCATTATTTTGGCCTTTATCATCGGCTGGTTTTTCTGGTGGTCGGGTAAAAACGGACAGTTTGACGACCTTGAAGGACCTGCACACCGCATTTTGATGGACGACGACTCCACTGAAAAACTGATCGAAAAAGACGAAAACAAAGAATCCGAACAATGAGCCTTAAAAAAGACAATCTGAATTTCCACACGACCCGCCGTTTTGCGCCGCTCTTTGGGACGCAGTTTTTGGGCGCGTTTAACGATAATGTGTTCAAAACCGCATTATTCGTGATGATCAGTTTTTACGGTTTGGGCAAAAATGACTTTCTGCCGTCCAGCCAAATGCTGAACTTGGGCGCGATGCTGTTTATCCTGCCCTATTTTCTGTTTTCCGCGCTATCAGGACAGCTGAGCAACAAATTCGACAAAGCCGTTTTGGCGCGCTGGATCAAGCTGTTGGAAATCATCATCATGGCAGTGGCGGCATATGGCTTCTACATCCAATCCGCGCCTTTGCTTTTAATCTGCCTGTTTTGCATGGGCACGCAATCGACTTTGTTCGGCCCGCTGAAATACGCCATTTTGCCCGATTACCTCAACGACAAAGAACTGATTATGGGCAACAGCCTGATTGAATCGGGTACGTTTATTGCCATCTTGCTTGGCCAGATTTTGGGCACGGCAGTCGCGGGCGTTCCGCCGTATATTGTTGGCGGTTTGGTGTTATTGGTCGCCATCGGCGGCACGATGACCAGCCTGTTTATGCCGTCTGTAGCCGCTAAAATGCCGGACACAAAAATCGAATGGAACATCATCAAAGGCACGAATTCGCTGATTCGAGAAGCGGTGGCCGACCGCCCTGTATTCACTTCCATTATCGGTATTTCATGGTTTTGGTTTGTCGGCTCGGTTTATACCACCCAACTGCCGACGTTCACGCAAATCCATTTGGGCGGCAACGATAATGTGTTCAACCTGATGTTGGCGCTGTTCTCCATCGGCATCGCCATCGGCTCGGTATTATGCGCCAAACTCAGCCATGAGCGACTGATTTTGGGCTTGGTCACCATCGGTACTCTGGGGCTGACGGTCTGTGGATTATTGTTGGTGTGGCTGACCCACGGCCAACGCTTTACCGAATTAAACGGCATTCTCTGGTTTTTATCGCAAGCCCAAGCGTATCCGATTATGCTCGTGATGTCGGCCATCGGCTTTTTCGGCGGCTTTTTCTCCGTACCACTCTACACTTGGCTGCAAACCGCCAGCAGCGAAACCTTCCGCGCCCACGCCGTCGCCGCCAACAACATCATCAACGGCGTGTTTATGGTGTCGGCCGCTATTTTGAGCGCGGTTTTGCTGATGTTGTTCGACAGCATTACGCTGCTGTATTTGATTGTTGCCGTGGGTAATCTTCCGTTGATTGTTTACCTCATCAAACGGGAACCGAAATTTATCGGGGATTTGACCGCTTTGTTGAAAATCAGCAAATAAGGCCGTCTGAAATATATCCCCACCATGCACATTTTCACTGTTCAATCGCGTGGACAGCTTGTGCATAAATCAGATTACTGTCTGATTTAACATTAAAAAACAGGACTGACTAAATTTTAAGCATCACTTTACCGCCGGACAAAATGCACATTTTCCCCAAACAAGCGTGTGCAAAGGCTGTGAATAAGTCTGCTTAATGTTTGATATTTCAAAACAAAACGATATTTGATTAATTTTTAGGCAGTTAATAAAAGGCCGTCTGAAAACTTTTTCAGACGGCCTGAGCGTATAATAACCACCTACCTTATAGTTCCCAAACGATATGATTTATCCATGGCATGAAACCCAATGGCAACAGCTCGCCGCCCATTGGCAAAACCGTCCCAACGCCTGGCTGTTTACCGGCAAAGAAAATACCGGCAAAACCGAGTTTGCCCGCTTTGTCGCGCAGGCATTGCTGTGCGAATCGCCCAAGTCCGGCCATGAACCCTGCGGCGAGTGCGCTTCGTGCCATTTGTTCAGCCAAAACACGCATCCCGACTTTTACGAACTCACGCCGGAAATTCCCGAAGGCGAGACAACAGGACGTAAACTCCTGCAAATCAAAATCGATGCCGTGCGCGATATTGTGGAAAACATTTACCTGACCGCTGTCCGCGGCGGCCTGCGCGTGGTATTGGTACATCCGGCGGAAAGCATGAATACACAGGCGGCAAACGGTTTGTTGAAAGCTTTGGAAGAGCCGCCGCAACACGTTGTTTTCCTGCTCGTTACCCACGCGCGCGACAAACTCCTGCCCACCATCAAAAGCCGTTGCCGCCAGATGGTGCTGCCCTCGCCGACCCATGAACAAGCTGCGGCATATCTGCGCCAACAGGGTGTGGAAAATGCCGAAGCCTTGTTGGCATTCCACAGCGGCGCGCCTTTATTCACACCGGCTCCCGAATTGGACGCATTGCGCGAAGAATTGCTGACGCTGCTGGCTGCCCCGCGCCTGTTGGCCATACTCGACTACGCCGCTGCGTTCGACAAACAAAAGCAACCGCTTGCCGTTTTCATCGACTGGCTGCAAAAGTGGCTGACGGATGTCGGTTTGGCACAACAAAGCATGGCGCCGCTTTATTATCCGCACCATGCCCAAGCCCTGCTTCAGACGGCCTCCAAAACCGATTCACGCAGGCTGTTTGCCCTATTGGGCCGTCTGAACGCGCTCAACCCTTACGGATACCATACCTTGAGTGTTAAAATGCAGCTTGAGTATCTGCTTATCGAATATTTAGATTTTTGGCAAAACAAACCCTAACAGGTAATAAATCATGAATAAAAAAGACATTCCGGCGAAGATGTTGGCGTTGCAACTCAAAGACCCCAATTTGTTGTACAACTGCTATATGCCGTTTTTAGAACACGGCGGCCTGTTTGTGCCGACCGATGACGTATTCTCCCTAGGCGAAGACATTCTCTTGGCCGTCGAAATCGCCGACTATCCCAAACGCTTCCTGCCAACCAAAGTCGTTTGGATCAATCCGGCGCGCACCTCGGCCCACCGCCCCAAAGGCGTAGGCCTTGCCTTTTCCGAACACGAAAGCTGCCAGCAGGCAAAAAACCTGATCGAAGCCGAGCTCGGCCCGCGCCTGCGCAGCGACCGTACTACTTTTACCCTGTAATACCATGCATTTAATCGATTCACATTGCCATCTCAACTTTGACGGCCTAAAAGACCGCCTGCCCGAAGTCTTTGCCAACATGGAAGCGCAAAGCGTCAAACAAGCGCTTGCCATCAGCGTCAGCAAACAAAGTTTTGCCGAAGTCTTCGACATTGCCCAGGCGCACGACCACATCTACTGCACCATCGGCGTACATCCCGACAGCCAAGAAGCGGAGGAATTTACCATTGCCGAAATGGTAGAAGCGGCCAAACATCCGAAAATCGTCGGTATCGGCGAAACCGGTTTGGACTATTACTGGTGTAAAGGCGATTTGTCATGGCAGCATCAACGCTTTGCCGACCACATCCAAGCCGCCAACGAAAGCGGCCTGCCCGTTATCGTCCACACGCGCGATGCGGCCGAAGACACGTTGCGGATTTTGAAAGAGTGCCACACCAACTCCGGCGTGATCCACTGCTTCTCCGAAGACGTCGCCTTTGCCAAAGCCGCTTTAGATTTGGGCTTATACATTTCCTTCTCCGGCATTGTGACGTTTAAAAACGCGCCGCTGATTCAGGAAGCCGCCAAATACGTCCCTGCCGATAGAATCTTGGTAGAAACCGATGCCCCCTTCCTCGCGCCGGTTCCCAAACGCGGCAAACAAAACGAGCCGTCCTACGTCCGCTATACAGCCGAATTCGTAGCCAATCTGCGCGGCGAGAGCTTGGAAACATTGGCACAAAACACCAGCGACAATTTCTATCGCCTGTTTAAGAAAGTACTCGACAGCCGTCTGAACAACGGCTAGTTCTAAGACTTTCTACCACCGGTTCTGCCTCAAACGCAGCGGCAAACTCAAAATGGCTCAAGACAGAAACGACAACAAAATCGGCTTGTGCCATCTTCCGGACGGCCGGACCTTTAAAGAATGGAAATATTTCCATCAACACAATAAATGAATTTAAATTCAAAATATTGCTTTCCTAAGCCCGACAAAGCAAGAGGCCGTCTGAAAGTATTTTCAGACGGCCTCTTGCTTATTTTACCGATAGGATGTAAAACCTATCCTTCGAAATAAACGGTTCATCGAAACCGTACACCCATCGACACAATATGGACACGAACTCCGAAATGCACACCCACTCTAATTTTTACGCCATGCTGACAGCCGCCTGCCAAAAAAACGGTAAAGGCACGGTCATTTTCAACGACAAAGAAAAAATCAGCTATTCCTCCCTCAAACACGAAGTAGAAACCGTCGCCGCCTATCTGCAACACGAAGGCGTACAATATGGCGACAAGGTCGCCCTTGTCGTTTCCAACTCTCCCGAATTTATTGCCGCCTATTTCGCCATTACTTCCATCGGCGCGGTAGCCGTCCCACTCAACGTCTTTTTGAAAAGCGAAGAGTTCTCTTACATCCTCAATGACTGCGACGCACGCTTTATGTTTGCCTCCGCGCCGTTGGCCAAAGAACTCAAAAACATCAAAGCCAAAACCAAAGTCAATAAAATCATCTGGATTGGCGAAACCAACGCCGCCAGTGGCGATGACAGCTATTTCGATGCCGCGCGTACATTCCCCGGCAAGCCGAATCTGAGCCGTCAGCCGTC
>NZ_JBQCXF010000035.1:0-20064 GCF_051956635.1 Neisseria sp. P0022.S010
TTACGACGAATAATCTTGCAATTGCGACAAATTTTCTTTACAGAAGGTTGTACACGCATTTTATTTCCTTTTATCGTTTATCTTGCTCGGAAAACAATCCGAGCACGGGTTAAATCATAAGGAGTTAGTTCAACTGTTACCTTATCACCTGGAGAAATACGGATATAGTGCATTCGCATTTTTCCAGAGATATGACCAAGTACTACATGATCATTTTCCAGTTTTACTTTAAACGTTGCATTGGGCAAAGTCTCAAGGATTTCACCCTGCATCTGTATGGTATCTTCTTTAGCCATAAGCCTACTTACGTGATAAAGATTTCATATCTGGACGACTCATCAAATCTTCATACTGACTACTCATTACGTAGGAATTGATTTGCGTCCTAAAATCCATTGTAACGACAACCAAGATAAGCAAAGACGTTCCTCCTAAATAGAAAGGCACATTCAATGCTGTCGTTAAAAATTCAGGTATCAGACAGATTGTAGTGATATACAAAGCACCAAATAATGTCAGTCTCAGTACAACTTTTTCCAAATATCTAGAAGTTTGCTCACCCGGGCGAATACCAGGTACAAATGCACCACTTTTCTTCAAATTCTCAGCCATTTCTTTAGGGCTAAATACTAAAGCAGTATAGAAATAGCAGAAGAAGATAATAGTTGTTGCAAATAATACAATATACAAAGGCTGCCCATGTTGCAGCATTGCAGCAACCTTGTGAAGAATAGAATTCGTACTATTTGAACCAAACCAACCTAAAAGAGTAGATGGAAAAAGGATAATACTGGAAGCAAAAATAGGAGGAATAACACCGGCCATATTTAGCTTGAACGGCATATGAATGCTTTGTCCTGGCATCATTCCAGAGCCAAATTGCCTTTTAGCATAATGCACAGGAACCTTACGCTGAGCACTTTCAAAATATACTACAGCATAGATCAACAGCAAAATACCAATAACAATGGATACTGCCATTAACATACTCATAGAGCCTTGTTCAGTCAAAGTCAACAACCGAACAATACCAGATGGAATACCCGATACAATACCTGCTGTAATAATTAAGGAAATGCCATTACCGATACCACGCTCGGTAATCTGCTCCCCCAACCACATCAAAAACATCGTACCTGTAACCAAACAGACTACTGTAGAAATATGAAACTCAAGCGAACTTGTTACAACAACTCCTTGTTGATAAACAAATGTTGCAACACCAAAGCTTTGTAATACAGCCAATAATACCGTCCCATACCTAGTATATTTCGTAATTATTTTCCGACCAGCCTCACCTTCCTTTTTTAAAGCTTTTAAAGAAGGAATGATCTCTGAAGCAAGCTGAACAATAATCGACGATGAAATATAAGGCATGATACCAATTGCAAATATACTAAAGCGCTCCAACGAACCACCCGAGAACATATTTAACATTCCGAATATGCCGTTTGCAGCGCCTTCGTATAACTTAGCTAATGCAACAGCATCTACGCCCGGTACCGGTATATGAGCACCAATACGGAAAACGACTAAAGCTCCTAATAGAAACACTAGACGTTTTTTCAGATCTCCAAATTTGGATAATCCTGATAAAGATTGTTGATTAGCCACTATAGTGCAAGCCTTATTCTTCTACTTTGCCACCAGCAGCTTCAATTGCAGCTTTAGCACCTTTAGTAGCTTTTACACCTTTCAAGGTAACTGCTTTAGAAATCTCACCAGAAGCAATAACTTTTACATTAGAAGCAGTCGCAGGAATTAGACCAGCTTGTTTAAGAACCAAAACATCAATTTCGTTTACAGCAATCAGATTCAACTCACTCAAACGAACTTCAGCATTAGCGGCAGCAGTCAAAGATTTGAAACCACGCTTAGGCAGGCGACGTTGCAAAGGCATTTGACCACCTTCAAAACCTACCTTGTGGAAACCGCCAGCACGGCTTTTTTGACCTTTATGGCCACGACCACCTGTCTTACCCAGGCCACTACCAATACCACGGCCTACACGACGACTAGCGTGAGTAGCACCCTCAGCAGGTTGAATAGTATTCAAAAACATATTAAGACTCCACTTTCAACAAGTAGCTGATTTTATTGATCATACCACGGTTTTCAGGGGTATCTAAAACCTCTACTGTATGCTCACGGCGACGCAAACCTAAGCCACGAGCACAAGCACGATGAGATTCAATTGTACCGATCAGGCTCTTAACCAATGTAACTTTAATCTTTTTTTGCTCAGTCATGGTTAGCTCCCAAAATATCTTCTACTGTCAAGCCACGTTTAGCGGCAATATCAGCAGGGGTATACAGTTTAGACAAACCGTCTAATGTAGCACGTACAATATTGTAAGGGTTAGTAGAACCATGCACTTTAGCTGAGATGTTATGGATACCCATAGCATCAAATACTAAACGCATTGGACCACCAGCTTTTACACCGCTACCTTCTTTAGCAGGTTGCATAAATACTTTAGTAGCGCCATGACGACCAATAACTTCATGATGAATAGTACCATTTTTCAAAGGTACTTTAATCATGGAGCGGCGTGCTTGATCCATTGCTTTTTGAACAGCAACTGGCACTTCTTTTGATTTACCCTTACCCATACCGATGCGACCATCACCATCACCAACAACAGTCAGTGCAGAGAAAGCCATGATACGGCCACCTTTAACTACTTTAGTCACGCGATTAACTGCGACCATCTTTTCAATCAGGCCGTCACCGCGTTCTTCAATTTCATGTTTTGCCATCTGAAAGTCTCCAAATATTAGAAGCTTAAACCATTTTCACGTGCAGCTTCAGCCAAAGCTTTCACACGACCGTGATATTGGAAACCTGAACGGTCAAAAGCAACTTTTTCAACACCTACTGCTTTAGCTTTTTCAGCAATACGCTTACCAACTACAGCTGCTGCTTCAACGTTGCTACCTGATTTCAGGCTACTACGTACTTCAGCTTCCAATGTAGAGGCTTGAGCCAATACTTTATCACCTTCAGCACTAATTACTTGAGCATAAATATGATTATTGCTGCGGAACACACATAATCTTACCATTTTCAAGTCCGCAATACGCGCACGGGTTTTGCGTGCACGACGGAGTCGGGTTGTATGTTTATCCATTAGTGAACCTCAATTATTTTTTCTTGGCTTCTTTCATCACTACTACTTCACCTACATAACGAACACCTTTGCCTTTATAAGGCTCAGGAGAACGGAATGCACGAATTTCAGCAGCGACTTGGCCAACCACTTGTTTATCTGCACCAGTCAAAACGATTTCTGTTTGGCTAGGAGTTTGAACAGAAACACCTTCAGGCATTTCATATACGATTGGATGAGAGAAACCCAAAGATAAGTTCAAAACTTTGCCTTGCGCTTGGGCACGATAACCCACACCAATCAATTGAAGTTTTTTCTCAAAACCTTCAGAAACACCCTTAACCATGTTATTAACCAATGCACGAGCAGTACCAGACATAGCATTAGCCTGTTTACTGTCATTTTTTGCAGCAAAAGTCAATTTACCATCGTTTAGTTCAATAGCAACATCGGAATGCAAAGGAAAGGACAATTCGCCATGTTTACCTTTGATTACCAATGCATCTGTTCCGAATTTTACTTCTACACCAGCAGGAACAGTCACTGGGTTTTTTGCGACGCGTGACATTTACATTTCTCCACTAGGCTACGATGCACAACAACTCACCACCAACACCCTCAGAACGGGCTTTGCGATCAGTCATCACACCTTTAGAAGTACTAACAATAGCAACACCCAAGCCATTCATTACGCTAGGGATCTCGCTTGATGCTTTGTAAATACGCAAACCAGGACGTGAAACACGTTTAATTTGCTCAATCACAGGGCGACCTGCATAGTATTTCAATTGAATTTCCAATACCGGTTTTGCATCAGCAGAAACCGTAAAATCCTCGATATAGCCTTCATCTTTCAGAACTTTTGCAATTGCACATTTCAATTTTGAAGAAGGCATGGCAACAGTTGCTTTATTAGCACGTTGCGCATTGCGAATACGAGTCAACATATCGGAAATAGGATCATGCATACTCATTATTTATACTCCTATTACCAGCTAGCTTTAACAACACCAGGAATCTCGCCACGCATAGCGATTTCACGGATTTTAATACGGCCCAAACCAAATTTACGGAAAGTGCCACGAGGACGACCTGTTAAAGCACAACGACGACGTTGACGTACAGGTGCTGCATTACGAGGAATGGATTGAAATTTCAAACGTGCCTCAAAACGTTCTTCTTCAGTCGCATTAGCATCATTAATAACAGCGAAAATTGCCTCACGTTTAGCTGCAAACTTTTTCGCCAATGCTTGACGTTTCAGCTCACGATTAATAAGTGCTTTCTTAGCCATGATTATCCTTTAAACGGAAACTTGAACAGTGACAACAAAGCTTTCGCTTCTTCATCAGTTTTTGCAGTAGTTGTAATAGTAATATTCAAACCACGCAAAGCATCGATTTTATCGTATTCAATTTCCGGGAAAATAATTTGCTCACGAACGCCCATATTGTAATTGCCACGACCATCAAATGATTTACCACTTACACCGCGGAAGTCACGTACGCGAGGCAATGCAATAGTAATCAAACGATCTAAGAATTCAAACATTTGATCACGACGCAATGTTACTTTGCAACCAACTGGATAGTTATCACGGATTTTAAAACCTGCGATAGATTTACGGGCAACTGTAACAACTGGTTTTTGACCAGCAATTTTCTCTAAATCAGAAACAGCATGCTCCATTACTTTTTTATCAGCAACAGCTTCACCTACACCCATATTCAAGGTAATTTTTTCAATACGTGGAACTTCCATTACTGATTTGTAACCAAATTGTTTAACCAATTCAGGAACAACTGTATCTTTATAAAACTCTCTCAAACGAGCCATGTTATCTCCTTATGCTCCAATGATAGAGCCATTTGATTTGAAGAAACGAACGCGTTTAACTTTGCCTTCATTTTCAATCAGCTTAATACCAACACGGTCTGCTTTATTAGTTTCCGGATTCAGGATTGCAATATTAGAAATATCCAAAGGCATTTCTTTAGTAATAATACCACCCTCAATACCACGCATTGGATTAGGTTTTTGATGGCGTTTGACAACATTCACACCTTCAACAACAACTTTATCACCCAACACTCGAACTACTTGACCTTGCTTACCTTTATCTTTACCGGCAATCACTACAACCTGATCGCCTTTAATGATTTTATTCATCGCGCTATTCCTTATAATACTTCGGGCGCCAATGAAACGATTTTCATAAATCGCTCAGTACGCAATTCACGGGTTACCGGGCCAAAAATACGAGTACCCAGAGGCTCAAGTTTATTATTTAATAACACAGCGGCGTTGTTATCAAATTTAATTAGCGCACCATCAGGACGACGCACACCCTTAGCAGTACGAACAACTACCGCATTGTATACATCACCTTTTTTGACACGACCACGTGGGGCTGCATCTTTAACTGCAACTTTAATAATATCGCCAACAGAAGCGTAGCGACGCTTAGATCCGCCCAATACCTTGATGCACATCACGCGACGCGCACCAGAGTTATCAGCCACATCTAAGATGGTCTGCATTTGAATCATATTAGTACCTTTAAATTAACCAACTTAATTTACCACTTTCATATAACTCGCACCTTACTTTAAGCTGCTTATTAAATGAAACCATCACGGTTCTAGTAAACCAGTCTTGGATCCCGAAGGGAGAGAAACTTCCATAAGAAGCTGGAAGATAAGAAACGAAGTTTACACGCAAATCAAATTTGCTGCAAGACTTCGTTTCTTATTAAGCTACATTACTGTATTTTAAATCAAACAGTACGTGCTTTCTCAACCAATTCTTTGACAACCCAAGACTTGGTTTTTGACAAAGGACGAGATTCTTCGATTACCACTACATCACCGATGCCATATTGATTGCTTTCATCATGTGCATGGATTTTAGTTGATAAACGAATGATTTTACCGTACAGAGGGTGTTTAACTTTACGCTCAACCAATACTGTAACAGTTTTGTCCATTTTGTCGCTTACCACTTTGCCTTGCAAAGTACGAACATTTTTAGCTTCGCTCATTACTTAGCACCTTTTTCAGTTAAAATGGTTTTAATACGAGCAATATCGCGACGTACACGTTTCAACTCGCTAGATTTACCCAACTGACCGGTTGCATTTTGCATGCGCAAGCCAAACTGAGCTTTCAACAAGTCCAACAAATCAGAGTTTAATTGCTCAATAGATTTGTCTTTCAATTCATTTGCTTTCATTATTGACCCACCTGTCTTACCACAAAGGTTGTAGGAATAGGCAATTTGGCAGCAGCCAATTCAAATGCTTCACGAGCCAAAGACTCAGGAACACCGTCCATTTCGTACAATACTTTGCCTGGTTTAATTTCAGCAATGTAATATTCCACATTACCTTTACCGCCACCCATACGAACTTGGATAGGTTTCTCAGTAATTGGTTTATCAGGGAATACACGAATCCAAATGCGACCACCACGTTTAATATGACGAGTCATAGTACGACGAGCAGCTTCGATTTGGCGGGCAGTCAAACGACCACGACCTACGGCTTTCAAACCGAACTCACCGAAACTTACTTTGTTACCGCGAGTAGCAATACCTGTGTTACGACCTTTTTGTTGCTTGCGATATTTCAGTCTAGTTGGCTGCAGCATTACGTCCACCTGCCTTTCTTTGTTTCTTCTCATGCTCAGGTTTAGAAGATTTAATATTACCTTCTGTATAAACCCAAACTTTCAGACCCAGTACACCATAAGTAGTGTGCGCTTCGCTAGTTGCATAATCTACATTTGCACGCAAAGTATGCAAAGGTACGCGACCTTCACGGTACCATTCGCTACGAGCTATATCAGCACCATTCAGACGGCCTGAAGTCATGATCTTGATGCCTTTGGCACCAGAACGCATTGCATTTTGCATTGCACGTTTCATTGCACGACGGAATTGAACACGTTTTTCAAGCTGCTGGGCAATACCATCAGCAATAATTTGCGCATCCAACTCAGGACGGCGAATCTCTTCAATATTTACATGAACTGGCACACCCATCAGAGCTTGCAAGTCACGTTTCAAGATTTCGATATCCTCACCTTTTTTACCAATAACCACACCTGGACGAGCAGAGTGGATAGTGATACGTGCAGATTTAGCAGGACGTTCGATTACTACGCGACCAACTGAAGCATTTGCCAATTTTTTGCGCAAGTAATTACGAACATCAATATCTTGTTTCAAAACAGTTGAAAAGTCGGTGCTTTTAGCAAACCATTTTGAAGCCCAGTCTTTAGTTACCGCCAGGCGAAAGCCTGTAGGGTTAATCTTTTGTCCCATAGCTTTTCCTTAGTTGCCCACTGTCACATTAATATGACAAGTTTGTTTCTCGATGCGGTTACCGCGACCTTTGGCACGAGCTTGGAAACGTTTCAAGCTTGGGCCTTTGTCAACAAAGATAGTTACCACTTTCAGTTCGTCAATGTCAGCACCATTGTTGTGCTCGGCATTAGCGATTGCTGATTCCAATACTTTTTTAATCAGCTCAGCACCTTTTTTAGGGCTGAATGCCAAGATATTCAAAGCTTGGGCAACGTCTTTACCACGAATCAAATCAGCTACCAAGCGAGCCTTTTGAGCTGAAATACGGGCATTTTTATGTTGTGCACTTACTCTCATGATTCACCTTATTTCTTTTTAGCCTTTTTATCGGCCAAGTGGCCTTTAAAGGTACGGGTCAATGAGAACTCACCTAATTTATGACCAACCATGTTGTCACTGATAAACACAGGCACGTGAGTGCGACCGTTGTGTACAGCGATAGTCAGACCAATGAAATCAGGCAAAATGGTAGAACGACGTGACCAAGTTTTAATTGGGCGTTTGTCGTTGCTTGCACGAGCAGCATCTACTTTTTTCAGCAAATGCAGGTCTACATATGGGCCTTTTTTTAATGAACGAGCCATACTAATTAACCTTTATTTGAGTAACGACGACGAACAATCATGTTATCCGTGCGTTTGTTATTACGAGTGCGGTAGCCCTTAGCAGGAGTACCCCATGGGCTAACCGGTTCGCGAGCTTCACCAGTACGGCCTTCACCACCACCATGTGGGTGATCGACAGGGTTCATGACAACACCACGAACGGTCGGACGAATACCACGCCAGCGGTTAGCACCAGCTTTGCCGATTTTTTTCAGGCTTTGTTCTTCGTTACCAACCTCACCGATAGTTGCACGGCAATTTACGCTAATTTTGCGCACTTCACCAGAACGCAAACGAACTTGAGCGTAAGCACCTTCTTTTGCAAGCAATACCGCAGAAGCACCAGCTGAACGGGCAATTTGTGCACCTTTACCTGGTTTCATTTCAATACAGTGAATAGTTGTACCAACTGGAATATTGCGAATCGGCAGAGTGTTACCTACTTTGATAGCGGCTTCAGCACCGGAAACCAATACTGCGCCGGCTTGAATACCACGAGGAGCAATGATATAACGACGCTCACCATCTGCATAACACAACAATGCGATAAATGCAGTACGGTTAGGGTCATACTCGATACGCTCTACTTTTGCAGGGATACCGTCTTTGTTACGTTTAAAATCTACAACACGGTAATGGTGTTTATGGCCACCACCTTTATGGCGGGTAGTGATATGACCATTGTTGTTACGACCGGCAGTAGAATTTTTCTTTTCCAGCAGAGGTGCATAAGGTGCACCTTTGTGCAAACCTTCTGTTACCACGCGAACCATGCCGCGACGGCCTGCAGAGGTCGGCTTCATTTTAACGATTGCCATTTTGTTTATTCCTTATCTGCAGCTGCAGCAGCGGCTTCCAAATCTAACTCTTGACCGGCAGCCAAGCTTACGTAAGCCTTTTTAACATCGCTGCGACGACCTAAAGTGCGACCAAAACGTTTAATTTTACCTTTAATGGTAACAGTAGTAACGTCTGCAACTTGAACACCGAACAGCAACTCAACTGCTGCTTTAATTTCAGGTTTAGTTGCATTTGCCAAAACTTTAAACGTCATTTGGTTACGTTTTTCAGCCAATACGTTGCTTTTTTCAGAAACGATAGGTGCCAAGATTACTTGAGTCAAACGTTGTTGATTCATACCCATTGCTCCTCTAATTGTGCAACTGCATCTTTAGTGATAACGACTTTTTTGTAACGCAGCAAGCTGTAAGGATCAACTTGTTGAGCTTCCAAAACCAATACGTTAGGCAAGTTGCGTGAAGCCAAGTAAACATTCTCGTCGAGCTGTTTAGTTACAAACAGAACTTGCTCCAAACCCAAGTTTTTCACTTGTTCGGCAAAAACTTTGGTTTTAGGAGTTTCAGCAGTCAATGCTTCGATTGCAAACAAACGTTCGTCACGAGCCAATTGGGACAAAATAGTCGCCATACCGGCACGGTACATTTTACGGTTCACTTTTTGAGTAAAGTTTTCGTCAGGTTTGTTTGGGAATGCACGACCACCTTTACGCCACAGCGGAGAAGAAGTCATACCGGAACGAGCACGACCGGTACCTTTTTGGCGCCATGGTTTTTTAGTAGAGTGGTTTACTTCGGCACGAGTTTTTTGAGCACGGTTACCAGAACGGGCATTTGCCAAATAAGCAGTAACCAGTTGGTGAACCAGAGCTTCATTGTATTCACGAGCAAACAAAGCATCAGAAACAGCCAAGCTGCCAGATACTTGTCCTTTAGCGTCAATTACTTTCAATTCCATTACGCACCTACTTTCACGCTAGGACGAACCACGACGTCGCTGTTAACCGAACCCGGAACAGCACCTTTAACCAACAAGAGTTGGCGTTCAGCATCAACACGCACAACTTCCAATTTTTGAACAGTTGCTTTAGTGTTACCGTATTGACCTGCCATACGTTTACCAGGGAACACACGACCAGGGTCTTGTGCCATACCGATAGAACCAGGAACACGATGAGAACGGGAGTTACCGTGGGAAGTACGTTGAGCACCGAAGTTATGACGTTTGATCGTACCAGAGAAACCTTTACCTTTAGAGGTACCGGTTACATCTACCAATTGACCAACTTCAAACATAGAAACGGTAATTTCATCACCGGCTTTCAATTCAGCCAGTTTTTCTTCAGTCAAAGCAAACTCAACCAAACCGCGACCAGCTTCAACACCTGCTTTAGCAAAGTGACCGGCTTCAGTTTTATTGACACGATTAGCTTTTTTCTGACCAAAGGTAACTTGTACAGCAGTGTAGCCGTCAGTATCTTTGGATTTCACTTGTGTAACGCGGTTGGCAGACATATCCAAAACAGTTACCGGAACAGAAACACCCTGCTCGTCGAACACGCGAGTCATACCAACTTTGCGTCCAACCAGACCTAAAGTCATGATTATTTTCCTTTTAAGTAAAGGGGCGGGCTACGATTGGCCTGCCTTTCAGACAAAGTTAAACTTGATACGGATGTACCAAGTCCGCCATTATAATTGACAAATCAAAGAAATATCAACAAAAATTTCAATTTAACTTCTTAAAACCACCATTTTTTTCGGATGAAGTGTTGCCAAATATCTGAAAATTTTCAGACGGCCTAAGAATTCTATAAAAAACCGAACAGCCAAGCTGTTCGGTTTTTCAGTTCTTATTGAACTTTAATTTCTACATCTACACCTGCTGGAAGATCCAGTTTCATCAGTGCATCAGTAGTTTTGTCAGTCCAGTCCACGATGTCCATCAGACGCAAGTGGGTACGGATTTCCAATTGTTCACGAGAAGTTTTGTTCACGTGAGGAGAACGCAAGATGTTGAAACGTTCGATTTTAGTTGGCAAAGGAATCGGACCTTTAACAACAGCGCCAGTACGTTTGGCAGTTTCAACGATTTCTTGCGCAGAACGGTCAATCAGACTGTAATCATAAGCTTTCAGGCGGATACGGATTTTTTGGTTTGCCATTTATCAATATCCCTCAATTAAGCGATTACAGAAGAAACCACACCCGCACCTACGGTACGACCACCTTCGCGAATCGCAAAGCGCAGACCTTCTTCCATAGCGATAGGCGCAATCAGTTCTACAGTAATGGTTACGTTCTCACCCGGCATTACCATTTCTACACCTTCTTCCAAAGTAACTGCACCAGTTACGTCGGTAGTACGGAAGTAGAATTGTGGGCGGTAGTTAGCGAAGAATGGAGTGTGACGACCACCCTCTTCTTTGCTCAGTACGTATACTTCGGCTTTGAACTTGGTGTGAGGAGTGATAGTACCTGGTTTAGCCAATACTTGACCACGCTCTACGTCTTCACGTTTAGTACCACGCAGCAATACGCCTACGTTGTCACCTGCTTGACCTTCGTCCAGCAGTTTGCGGAACATTTCAACACCGGTACAAGTGGTTTTTTGGGTTTCTTTCAGACCTACAATCTCGATCTCGTCACCAACGTGGATGATACCGCGCTCTACACGACCGGTTACTACTGTACCACGACCGGAGATAGAGAATACGTCTTCAATAGGCAACAAGAAAGGTTTGTCCACAGCACGCTCAGGTGTTGGGATGTAGCTGTCCAAAGCAGCAGCCAGTTCGAAGATTTTTTCTTCGTAAGCAGCATCACCTTCCAAAGCTTTCAGTGCAGAACCTTGTACGATTGGGCAGTCGTCGCCTGGGAAGTCGTAGCTTGACAGCAGGTCACGGATTTCCATTTCAACCAGTTCCAACAGCTCGGCATCGTCAACCATGTCGCATTTGTTCATGAACACGATGATGTAAGGTACGCCTACTTGACGAGCCAACAGGATGTGTTCGCGAGTTTGCGGCATAGGACCGTCAGCTGCGGAACATACCAAGATAGCGCCGTCCATTTGGGCAGCACCGGTAATCATGTTTTTAACGTAGTCGGCGTGGCCCGGGCAGTCTACGTGTGCGTAGTGGCGGGTTTCAGTTTCGTATTCTACGTGAGAGGTATTAATGGTAATACCACGGGCTTTTTCTTCAGGAGCGTTATCGATTTGGTCGTAAGCTTTTGCAGCGCCACCGAATTTTTTAGCCAAAATAGTAGTCAATGCAGCAGTCAGAGTGGTTTTACCATGGTCAACGTGACCGATAGTACCAACGTTTACGTGCGGTTTGCTACGTTCAAATTTTTCCTTAGCCATGAGCTAATTCCTTTACATATAAAGATCGATTAAAGAACAATGGCCGTCTGAAAATTTATTTTCAGTTTCAGACGGCCTTTTCTGATTAGCCTTTACGGGCTTCAGTTACAGCAGCAGCTACGTGAGCAGGAGCTTCAGCGTATTTTTTGAACTCCATGGAGTAAGTAGCACGGCCTTGGGTTGCAGAACGCAGGTCGGTTGAGTAACCGAACATTTCTGCCAGAGGTACTTCGGCACGGACTTTCTTACCACCGATACCGTCATCATCCATACCCAATACAACACCACGGCGACGGTTCAAGTCACCCATTACGTCACCCATGTATTCTTCAGGTGTTTCCACCTCAACTGCCATGATTGGTTCCAACAGAGCTGGGTTGGCTTTACGCATACCTTCTTTGAAGGCTTGAGACGCAGCCAATTCGAAGGCCAGTTGAGAGGAGTCAACGTCGTGTGAAGAACCGAAGATCAAACGCACACGTACGTCAACTACTGGGTAACCGGCAACGATACCGTTAGGCAAAGTATCGCGAATACCTTTATCGACAGACGGAATAAATTCGCGAGGAATCACACCACCTTTAATTTCATCGATAAATTCGTAGCCTGCACCACCTGGTTCCATAGGCTCCATTTTGATCACAACGTGACCGTATTGGCCTTTACCACCAGATTGTTTGGCATGTTTATATTCAGCTTCAACTTCTTTGCGGATGGTTTCACGGTAAGCCACTTGAGGCGCACCGATGTTTGCTTCCACACCGAATTCGCGTTTCATACGGTCAACAATAATTTCCAAGTGCAGCTCACCCATACCGGAAATAATAGTTTGACCAGATTCTTCGTCTGTACGAACACGGAAAGAAGGGTCTTCTTTTGCCAGACGGTTCAGGGCAATACCCATTTTCTCTTGGTCGGCTTTGGTTTTCGGCTCAACGGCAATATGGATTACCGGCTCAGGGAATTCCATGCGTTCCAAGATGATCGGTGCGCTTTCTGCACACAAGGTCTCACCAGTGGTTACGTCTTTCAGACCGATAGCGGCTGCGATGTCACCAGCGCGTACTTCTTCAATTTCAGTACGGTCTGCAGCAGTCATTTGTACCAAGCGACCGATACGTTCGCGAGTACCTTTTACAGAGTTCAATACGGTATCACCGGATTTCACCACACCAGAGTAAACGCGGATGAAAGTCAGCTGACCAACGTATTTATCGTTCAACATTTTGAACGCTAATGCAGAGAATTTCTCTTCATCGCTTGCTTGGCGGCTGTCGGCTTCTTCAGTGTTAGGGTTAACGCCTTGAACTGGAGGAATGTCGGTAGGAGCAGGCAGCAATTCTACAACTGCGTCCAACATACGTTGAACACCTTTGTTTTTAAATGCTGAACCACACAACATTGGTTGAATTTCGCCGGCCAAAGTACGTTGACGCAATGCGCCTACGATTTCTTCTTCAGTCAGCTCATCACCGCCCAAGTATTTGTCCATCAATTCTTCGCTGGCTTCTGCTGCGGCTTCAATCATGTTTTGACGCCATTCTTCAGCAGTCTCAACCAATTCAGCAGGAATATCGCCATAGGTAAAGGTTGTACCTTTATCGGCTTCATTCCAAATAATGGATTTCATTTTCAACAGGTCAACAACACCGCTGAAGCTGTCTTCCGCACCAACCGGAATTACGATAGGTACAGGGTTTGCGCGCAAACGGGTTTTCATTTGCTCAACAACGCGGAAGAAGTTAGCACCTTGACGGTCCATTTTGTTTACAAATGCCAAGCGAGGTACTTGGTATTTGTTAGCTTGACGCCATACGGTTTCAGATTGAGGTTGAACACCGCCTACTGCACAGTAAACCATTACTGCGCCGTCCAATACACGCATAGAACGCTCTACCTCTACGGTGAAGTCAACGTGTCCCGGGGTGTCGATGATGTTGAAACGGTGCTCAGGGAACTGTTTCGCCATACCGGACCAATAAGAAGTCACAGCAGCAGAAGTAATGGTAATACCACGCTCTTGCTCTTGTTCCATGTAGTCGGTAGTAGCTGCGCCGTCATGCACTTCGCCCAATTTGTGAGTCAAACCTGTATAGAACAAAATACGTTCTGTTGTGGTTGTTTTACCCGCGTCAATATGGGCAGAAATACCGATATTGCGATACAGGCTGATAGGGGTCTTACGAGCCATTTTGTTAGCCTTTCGATATTAGAAACGGAAGTGAGAGAATGCTTTGTTAGCTTCAGCCATGCGGTGTACTTCTTCACGTTTTTTCAACGCACCGCCACGACCTTCAGCCGCATCAATCAATTCACCTGCCAAACGCAGGTCCATAGATTTCTCACCACGTTTACGGGCCGCATCGCGAACCCAGCGCATTGCCAAGGCCAGACGACGTGAAGGACGAACTTCAACAGGAACTTGGTAGTTTGCACCACCTACACGGCGGCTTTTCACTTCCACGATAGGTTTGGCGTTTGCAATGGCTTCGTTAAATACTTCGATTGCTACTTTGCCGGTTTTTTTCTCAATTTGCTCCAGAGCACCGTAAACGATACGCTCTGCAACAGATTTTTTACCGTCAATCATCAATACGTTCATGAATTTAGTCAGCTCAACGCTACCGAATTTTGGATCTGGCAGTACGTCGCGCTTAGGGACTTCTCTACGTCTTGGCATTTTAATTTCCTTTAGTCTATTCAGTTGGGTCTATTCCCATGAATACCCAATTAAGTATTCACTTACTCGGCCGTTGTTCAGCTTAGGCGGCCGACGTGCCTATTTGAGTCCCGATAATTATTTAGGACGCTTAGCACCGTATTTAGAACGGGCTTGTTTACGGTCTTTAACACCTGCAGTATCCAAAGAACCGCGTACAGTGTGGTAACGTACACCTGGCAAGTCTTTTACACGACCGCCGCGGATCAATACGACGCTGTGCTCTTGCAGGTTATGACCTTCACCACCGATGTATGAAATGACTTCAAAACCGTTGGTCAGGCGAACTTTACATACTTTACGCAATGCAGAGTTAGGTTTTTTAGGGGTAGTTGTGTATACACGGGTGCATACGCCGCGTTTTTGCGGGCAAGCTTCCAGTGCAGGCACTTTGTTTACGTACACGGGCTTTTGACGGCCTTTGCGTACCAATTGGTTAATAGTTGGCATATTTTCTCGTCCTGTTGAGTTAAATACTTGCCGACACCATGTCGACAAGATTGGAATTATATTTTTATTGCAAGGGTTTAGTCAAGCAAATGACTGATAAAGTTTAGTGTTTTTCTATTTATCTTTAAAATTTTGGAAGCAATGGCCGTCTGAAAGATTCAGACGGCCTCGCTCTCTACCCTATCTAAGCCCTCTATAAAATAAAACCGCAAGACTGGCTTGCGGTTTTATTTTCACGAAAATCCTTCCGGATTATTCGTCTGAAGCTTCAATTTCAGAAGCTTCTTGATCGGCTTGCTGCCATTGTTGGTGACGGCTGCGGTGGTAAGTCAAACCTGTACCGGCAGGAATCAATCGACCAACAATCACGTTCTCTTTCAAACCGCGCAGCTCGTCTTGTTTGCCCATGATAGCGGCCTCGGTCAAGACGCGGGTTGTTTCTTGGAACGATGCAGCAGAAATGAAGCTGTCGGTAGACAAGGAAGCTTTGGTAATACCCAACAACACATTTTCATAACGTGCCGGCTCTTTGCCTTCAGCGATGGCTTTCTCATTGGCAAGCATCACATCGCTACGCTCGACTTGTTCGCCGGTAATAAACTCTGTATCACCAGCATCCACAATGTTCACACGGCGCAACATTTGGCGGATGATGACTTCGATGTGTTTATCGGAAATCTTCACACCTTGCAGGCGGTAAACCTCTTGTACCTCTTGAACAATGTAGCGAGCCAATGCTTCAATACCTTGCAGACGCAGAATGTCGTGCGGATCTACGGCACCGTCCACGATGGTTTCACCGCGGTTGACCACTTGACCGTCGTGTACCAAAATCTGTTTCTCTTTAGAAATCAGCGTTTCGTATGCTACACCGTCTACGTCGGTAATAATCAGACGCTGTTTACCTTTGGTTTCTTTACCGAAGGAAACGGTACCGGTAATTTCAGCCAACATGCCGGCATCTTTCGGCACGCGTGCTTCAAACAACTCAGCAACGCGCGGCAGACCACCGGTAATATCGCGGGTTTTAGAAGACGCTTGAGGAATACGCGCCAACACATCACCCTTACCGACTTCCTGACCTTCACGGACAGTAATCACTGCACCAACCGGGAACGCCATAGAAACCGGCGTAGTCGTACCTGGGATACAGATTTCCAAACCGTTTTCATCCAACAATTTGACAGTCGGACGCAACAGTTTAGAAGCACCGGAGGAGCGACGTTTGCCGTCGATGACCACCAAAGTGGACAAACCGGTTACATCGTCGGTCTGTTTCGCAACGGTTACACCCTCTTCTACGTTTTCGAATTTCACCAAACCTGCATGTTCGGTAATCATCGGACGGGTATGCGGATCCCAAGTTGCCAAAGTTTGACCGGCTTTAATGGCTTCGCCGTCTTGTACCAACAGGATTGCACCGTAAGGTACTTTGTGGCGTTCACGTTCACGGCCGATTTCATCGTGAATCACAACTTCACAAGAGCGGCCAATGACAACCAATTCGCCTTTGTTGTTGGCAACGTAACGCATTTGGCTGCTGAAACGAGCTGTACCGTTGGATTTAGCTTCCACTTGGCTGGCAGCAGCCGCGCGGGATGCCGCACCACCGATGTGGAACGTACGCATGGTCAGCTGAGTACCTGGTTCACCAATAGATTGTGCAGCAATGACACCTACAGCCTCACCGGCATTAACCAGTTTACCGCGTGCCAAGTCGCGACCGTAACAGTGTGCACACAAGCCATGGCGGGTTTTACAAGTAATCGGGGTACGGACTTTGACTTCATCGACACCGGATTGGTCAATCATATCCACCAGTTTTTCAGTCAACAACGTACCGGCTTCAACTAAGGTCTCGCCACTTGATGGATCAACAACGTCAGACGCGGTAACACGACCCAAAATACGATCGCGCAATGCTTCAATCACATCACCACCTTGTACGACCGCCTTCATAACAAAGCCATCTGAAGTACCGCAATCGTCTTCAACAACGACCAAGTCTTGAGTTACGTCTACTAGACGACGGGTCAGGTAACCAGAGTTTGCCGTTTTCAACGCGGTATCCGCCAAACCTTTACGCGCACCGTGGGTCGCAATAAAGTATTGCAATACGGTCAAACCTTCGCGGAAGTTAGAGGTAATAGGCGTTTCAATAATGGAGCCGTCAGGTTTTGCCATCAAACCACGCATACCGGACAACTGTTTAATCTGAGCCGCAGAACCACGGGCACCAGAGTCGGCCATCATGTAAATAGAGTTGAAGGACTCTTGATCAACTTCGTTGCCGTCACGGTCGATGACTTTTTGTTTGGACAGATTATCCATCATCGCTTTAGCGATCTTATCGCCGGCACGACCCCAAATATCGACTACTTTGTTGTAACGTTCGCCATTGGTTACCAAACCTTGACGGTATTGATCTTCGATTTCTTTAACTTCGGCATTAGCCTCGGCCAGCAAGGCTGCTTTTTCTTTCGGAATTTCCATATCGTCAACCGCAATGGAAATACCACCTTTAGCCGCAAAACCGAAACCGGTATACATCAGGTGGTCGGCGAAAATAACTGTTTCACGCAGGCCGCACAGACGGAATGATGCGTTAATCAGTTTAGAAATTTCTTTTTTCTTCAGCGCTTTGTTGATGTACTCGAACGGCAGGCCTTTAGGCAAGATTTCGCTCAACAATGCACGGCCGACTGTTGTTTCGTAACGGTTAACGACAGGCTCAAACTCACCTGCTTCGTTTTTCACCCATTCGCGCAGACGTACGGTAATTTTCGTACCCAGTTCAACCTGTTTGGTATGGTATGCACGATGCACTTCTTTCACATCAGCAAACAGGCTGCCTTCGCCTTTAGCATTGATACGGTCGCGGGTCATGTAGTACAGACCCAATACGATATCTTGAGAAGGTACGATGATTGGTTCGCCATTGGCTGGAGACAATACGTTATTTGAAGCCAGCATCAGCGTGCGCGCTTCCATTTGTGCTTCCAAGCTCAATGGAACGTGCACGGCCATTTGGTCACCGTCAAAGTCGGCGTTAAATGCGGCACATACCAACGGATGCAACTGAATCGCTTTACCTTCGATCAGGATAGGTTCGAACGCTTGAATACCCAAACGGTGCAGGGTTGGCGCACGGTTCAGCATAATCGGATGTTCGCGGATCACTTCTTCCAAGATGTCCCATACTTCCGGTACTTCTTGTTCTACCAATTTTTTCGCTGCTTTAACGGTAGAAGCCAAACCTTGTTTTTCCAGTTTATGGAAAATGAACGGTTTGAACAGTTCCAAAGCCATTTTCTTCGGCAGACCGCATTGGTGCAGACGCAGGTATGGGCCTACGGTAATCACGGAACGACCGGAGTAGTCCACACGTTTACCCAGCAGGTTTTGACGGAAGCGGCCGCCTTTACCTTTAATCATGTCGGCCAATGATTTCAGCGGACGTTTGTTGGCACCGGTCATAGCTTTACCGCGACGGCCGTTATCCAACAGAGAGTCAACTGCTTCTTGCAACATACGTTTTTCGTTGCGGACGATGATGTCAGGCGCATGCAGTTCCAACAGACGTTTCAGACGGTTGTTACGGTTGATGACGCGACGGTATAAATCGTTCAAATCGGAAGTGGCAAAACGACCGCCATCCAATGGAACCAAAGGACGCAAATCAGGTGGCAATACCGGCAGCACATCCATAATCATCCACTCCAGTTTCATACCGGAACGATGGAAGGCTTCCAACACTTTCAAGCGTTTGGCAATTTTTTTGATTTTGGTGTCAGAACCGGTAGATTCCAGCTCTTGACGCAGGATCTCGATCTCGCCGGCAATATCCAAGGTGCGCAGCAATTCGCGGATACCTTCCGCACCCATTTTGGCATCAAAGTCGTCGCCATATTCGTCCAGCTTGTTGTAGTAATCGTCTTCAGTCAGCAATTGACGGCGTTGCAACGGAGTCATGCCGGGATCGGTCACCACGAATGCTTCAAAGTACAATACACGTTCGATATCACGCAACGTCATGTCCAATACCATACCCAGGCGGGAAGGCAGGGATTTTAAGAACCAAATGTGGGCAACAGGTGCTGCCAATTCGATATGGCCCATGCGTTCGCGGCGCACTTTGGACAGGGTAACTTCTACGCCACATTTTTCACAGGTTACGCCTTTAAATTTCAAGCGTTTGTACTTACCGCACAAACATTCATAGTCTTTAACCGGGCCAAAGATTTTGGCGCAGAACAAACCGTCGCGCTCTGGTTTGAACGTACGGTAGTTGATGGTTTCAGGTTTTTTAACTTCGCCATAAGACCATGAGCGGATGGTTTCGGGAGAGGCAATACCGATTTTGATGGCATCAAACTCTTCTTCCATGCCGGCGGTTTGCAACGGATTAAATAAGTTCAACAAATTCATTTTTGCTCCTTGAAGGAAGTATTTTTACCGCGTGGCGGATTTTCGATATTGGAAACGGTACTTTTGATTTCAGACGGCCTAAATGCCGATTGCTTTATTCTTATTCTGAAACCGCTTTTTCAGACGACCTTAAAAGGCCGTCTGAAAACTTCTGTTTAGTAGCGTTCCAAATCGATATCCAAGCCCAGTGAGCGAATCTCTTTAACCAATACGTTGAAGGATT